>JAEXTB010000064.1 GCA_023453725.1 Bacillota bacterium
TCACCAGCGCTTCCTCATCCAGCGGGTCCAGGGTGACCACAATGGGCAAACGCCCTACAAACTCGGGGATCAGGCCGTATTTCATCAGGTCTTCCGGCCTGATTTGATGAAGCACGCGGCTCATCTCGGGATTGTCCTTTTGATGCAGCTCAGCGCCAAAACCCAGCGTTTTTTTGCCGATGCGTGTTTCTATGATGGGGGCTATGCCGTCAAACGCGCCGCCGCAAATAAAGAGGATATTCGTCGTATCGATCTGGATAAACTCCTGATGCGGGTGCTTGCGCCCGCCCTGGGGCGGAACGCTGGCGATGGTACCCTCCAGAATCTTCAAAAGCGCCTGCTGCACGCCTTCGCCGCTTACGTCCCGGGTGATGGAGGGGTTTTCGCTCTTCCTGGCGATCTTGTCGATTTCGTCGATGTAGATAATGCCTTTTTCGGCACGTTCCACATCATAATCGGCAGCCTGGATGAGCTTTAAGAGGATGTTCTCCACGTCCTCGCCTACGTAACCCGCCTCCGTCAAAGAGGTGGCATCCGCCATGGCGAAGGGGACGTTCAATATTTTTGCTAATGTCTGGGCCAGTATCGTCTTGCCGCAGCCCGTAGGCCCAAGCATGATGATATTGCTCTTCTGCAGTTCCACATCATCGTGCGCGGCGCCAGCGCCGATGCGCTTATAGTGGTTGTATACGGCAACAGACAACGCCTTCTTTGCCTGCTGCTGTCCGATGACGTACTGATTGAGCGTGTTCATGATTTCCTGCGGCTTGGGGACATCAGAGAGATCCACAGGCTGCGCGGCGGTATCTTCGTCAATGATTTCGCGGCAAAGTTCCACGCACTCATTGCAAATGTACACGCCCGGGCCCGCGATGATGCGATGCACCTCATCCTGGTTTTTACCGCAGAATGTGCACTTGATGGGGCCCTTGTCATCATATTTCGGCATACGTTACCTACCTTCTGGGGGGAATGATCTGATCTACCAAGCCGTAGGCATGCGCCTGCTCGGCAGTCATGAAGTTGTCACGCTCGGTATCCTGCGTCACTTTTTCAAGCGGCTGGCCGGTGCGGTCGGAAAGAATCTTATTGAGCGACTTTTTGATGGCAATCATCCGCTCTGCATGGATCTGAATATCCGTCGTCTGGCCGCGCATGCCGCCGGACGGCTGATGGATCATAATCTCAGCGTTAGGCAGCGCCTTGCGCTTGCCCTTTGCGCCCGCAGCCAGCAGGAACGCGCCCATGGACGCCGCCATGCCGATGCAGATGGTGGAAACATCGCACTTGATATACTGCATGGTGTCATAAATCGCCATGCCTGCGGTAACGGAGCCGCCGGGGCTGTTGATATAAAGGCTGATGTCCTTATCCGGATCTTCCGCCTCTAAAAACAGCAACTGCGCCACAATGAGGTTCGCCTCATCGTCCGTTACCTCGCCGCCAAGGAACACAATGCGATCCTTGAGCAGGCGTGAATAAATATCGTAAGAACGCTCGCCGCGATTGGTTTGCTCTACGACCATTGGGATTAAACTCATACCCGTTTTCCTCCTTAATAATGTCTGTTACTCCGTCAAGGCGAAAACGACGATGCCGCCAGCTTTCAGGTTTCCAAAGCTTATTGTTAAGCCCCGGCTTCCTCTTCGCCTTCCGCTTTTTCCACAACTTTGGCGTTCGCAATGACAAAATCAATTGTCTTCTGCACTGCGATCCGCTCCTTGAAATACTCAATATCCTGATCCTTGAGGGTGGCCTTGAATTCCTCGGCCTCTTTGCCCGCATGACCGGCGTAATGTTCAATTTCGTGCGCAAGCTCTTCTTCGTTGGCCTCAATCTTTTCGGCCTTCGAAATTGCTTCAAGCACCAGCTGCGTGCGCACGCGCTGCTCGGCTTCCTGGCGGTAGCCTTCGCGCATCGTCTTGGGATCGGTACCCATGTACTGGCAGTACTGCTCCAGATTGAGGCCGGACATGGACAGCCGGTAGGAAATATCCTGCAGCATGTAGTCCATCTGCCGCTCGATCATGGCAACGGGAACATCAAATGCCGCGTTTTGAGTCGCGATCTTGATGGCCTCATCCTCCATCTCCGCCTTGGCGCGCTGGGTGTTGCGCTCTTCAAGCTGCTTGCGCTTGTCCGCGCGGAGCTCTTCGAGGGTATCAAATTCGGAAATATCCTTCGCGAACTCGTCGTCCAGCGCAGGAAGCTCTTTTTTCTGGATCCCCTTGATTTTTATGGCGAAAACCGCTTCTTTGCCCTTGAGCTCTTCAGCATGGTATTCTTCGGGGAAGGTGACGGTAATGTCCTTTTCTTCATCCTTCTCTAAGCCCACAAGCTGCTCTTCAAAACCGGGGATAAATGTGCCGGAGCCGATTTCAAGCGTCTGATCTTCGGCGGTGCCGCCTTCAAACTTCACGCCGTCCACGCTGCCGGAATAATCCAGCAACACACGGTCCCCGTTTTCCACGGGCCGTTCCATATCCACATAACGGGCTACTTTTTCACGCTCCTGCTCAAGAAGTGCATCAAGTTCAGAGCCTTCCACAGTATACGCTCTGTTCTTTATTTCTATACCCTTATAAGCGCCCAATGAAACCTCGGGGCGGACAGCGACCTCAGCGGTGAACACGACGCCTTCCTCAACGCCAATCTTCTCAATTGAGATTTCCGGGCGCTCCACAGGCTCAATGTGATGTTCCTCAACGGCCTTATCGTATGCTTCCGCATACACGAGCTCAAACGCATCCTCATAGAACACGCCTTCGCCATACATGGTCTCAATCACCTTGCGCGGGGCTTTGCCTTTGCGGAAGCCCGGTACATTAAAGTGTGCCTTGGACTTCTGATATGCCTGCTGCAACGCCTCTGCGAATGCTTCTTTGCTCACCTCTACCGTAAGCTTTACCTTTTTATTCTCAAGTGTTTCAACGGTCGCCATCCTAGTCCTCCATGTTACTCTTTTCATGCGGAAAACCCGCATGTTTAGCCATTATCCGAATAATCTTAGCACAAACGCGCATTGAATGCAACCCAACCAGAAATTGTTCGCAACAAAGCCAAAATTCGACGTATTGTTCCTTATATGCACCCGCCGCAGCATCCGTGCACTCGTAACTTACCCACTTTGGGAGCCCGTAAAACGCAGGAAGAATCCCCGAATAGAGGATCCTTCCTGAATAGCTACTGCTTATTGGTGAAAACGGTCATTACTCGCCCTTTTTCTCCTTGATGCTGGCCTGCGCCGCCGAGAGCCTTGCGATGGGTACACGGAACGGCGAGCAGGAAACGTAGTTGAGCCCCAGCTTGTGGCAGAACTCGATGGTGGAAGGATCGCCGCCGTGTTCGCCGCAGATGCCAACCTTCAGGTCAGGGCGCACGCTGCGGCCTTCGGTCGCGGCGAGCTTCATCAGGCGGCCTACGCCTTCCTGGTCAACCTTCGCGAACGGATCGCTCTCGAATATCTTCTTCTTATAATAGTCATCCAGGAACTTGCCAGCATCGTCGCGGCTGAAGCCGAACGTCATCTGGGAAAGGTCGTTGGTGCCAAAGGAGAAGAATTCCGCGGACTTTGCGATGCTGTCCGCAACAAGCGCCGCACGGGGCACTTCGATCATGGTGCCGACCAGGTACTTGATGGTGACGTTGCGCTCTTTCATGACTTCCTGCGCGGTCTTGTCCACAAATTCCTTGACATACTGGAGTTCTTTGACATCGCCTACGAGGGGGATCATGATCTCGGGCACGATATCAAGGCCGGTTTCCTGGCGGACTTCGATTGCAGCCTCGATGATGGCGCGCGCCTGCATTTCCGCGATCTCGGGATACGTGACAGCCAGACGGCAGCCGCGGTGGCCGAGCATGGGGTTGAGCTCATGGAGGTTTGAAACCGTGAGCTTGAGATCTTCAAATGTGAGGCCCATTTCCGCAGCCAGCGCCTTGATATCGGCTTCCGCGCTGGGCAGGAACTCATGAAGCGGGGGATCCAGCAGGCGGATGGTAACAGGATATCCCTTCATCGCCTTATAGATGCCCTTGAAGTCAGAGCGCTGCATGGGCAGCAATTTTGCAAGTGCCTTGCGGCGGCTCTGTTCGTCCTTCGAGACGATCATCTCGCGCATGGCGGGGATGCGGCCTTCGCCAAAGAACATGTGCTCGGTGCGGCACAGGCCGATGCCTTCCGCGCCAAACTTGATGGCCTGCTCGGCGTCATGCGGGGTATCCGCGTTGGTGCGGACCTTGAGCTTGCGCACTTCGTCGGCCCAGCTCATGATGGTGGCAAAGTTGCCGGAAACGGCGGCTTCCACGGTGGGGATCTTTTCGCCGTAGACGTTGCCGGTGGAACCGTCCAGAGAGATCCAGTCGCCTTCCTTGATGGTAAGGCCACCGACGGTGGTGAAGATATGTTCTTTTTCCTTGACCACGATCTCGGAGCAGCCTGCGACGCAGCAGGTGCCCATGCCGCGCGCAACAACCGCCGCGTGGGAGGTCATGCCGCCGCGTGCGGTCAGGATGCCTTCGGACGCATACATGCCCTCGATATCCTCAGGAGAGGTCTCAAGGCGCACAAGAACGACCTTTTCGCCGCGCTTTGCGGCTTCCATCGCGTCTGCAGCGGTGAAATATACGTGGCCGCTGGCAGCGCCGGGGGAAGCGGGCAGGCCGTGCGCGATGACCTTGGCCTTCTTCAGGGCAGAAAGTTCAAATGTGGGATGGAGCAGCGAATCCAAGGAACGCGGGTCGATCTTTAAGAGCGCCTCTTCCTTGGTGATCATGCCTTCGTTGACAAGATCAACGGCAATCTGCAAAGCCGCAGCCGCGGTGCGCTTGCCGTTACGGGTCTGAAGCATGAAGAGCTTGCCACGTTCGATTGTGAACTCCATGTCCTGCATGTCGCGGTAATGCTTTTCAAGCGTCTGCGCGATTTTATTGAACTGGGCATATACCTCAGGCATACCCTTTTCGAGTTCCGCAATGGGGGACGGCGTACGGATACCGGCCACAACGTCTTCACCCTGGGCGTTCATCAGATATTCGCCATAGAGCTTGTTTTCGCCGGTGGAGGGGTTACGCGTGAACGCAACGCCGGTGCCGCAGTCATTGCCCATGTTGCCAAATACCATCGCCTGCACGTTGACGGCAGTACCCCAATCGGAGGGGATGTCGTTCATGCGGCGGTATACGATTGCGCGGGGGTTGTCCCAGCTGCGGAACACAGCCTGTGCGGATTCCATGAGCTGCACCTTGGAATCCTGCGGGAACTCATGGCCCTTTTCCTTGAGGTACAGCGCCTTATAGCGCTTAACGACCTCTTTGAGGTTCTCAGCCGTCAGGTCGGTATCGACCTTGCAGTTGTTCTGGTGCTTGACCTCATCCAGGATCTCCTCGAACTTGGCCTTTTCCACTTCCATGACGACGTCGCTGAACATCTGAATGAAGCGGCGGTAGCTGTCATAGGCAAAGCGCTCGTTGTTGGTGAGCGTTGCAAGTCCAACCACAGTCTCATCGTTCAGGCCGAGGTTCAATATGGTATCCATCATGCCCGGCATGGAAGCGCGCGCGCCGGAACGTACGGATACAAGGAAGGGGTTCTTTACATCGCCAAACGTCTTGCCGGCGACCTTTTCAAGCTCTGCAACAGCCTTAAAAATCTGTTCCTGAATATCATCTCCAACCCGCTTGCCGTCGTCATAATAACGCGTGCAAGCTTCGGTGGTGATGGTGAAGCCGAACGGAACGGGCAGACCCAAACCGGTCATTTCCGCAAGGTTCGCACCCTTGCCGCCCAGCAGATTGCGCATCTGAGCGTTGCCCTCGCTGAAAAGATAAACATACTTGTGTCCCATTTAGACCCTCCTATATGCAAATTTGTTATGGAAAGCGCTTTAGAAAGCAAAAACCTCTAACACTTACAAGTGTTACATATTCTGCAATTTTTAAGCCTAGGTTTCCTCTTATTTGGCGCATTCAATTATATACTGTCCCGAAAAAGAATGCAACGGAAAACTCGAAAAATGCAGGAAATCCTGCATGTTACAAGCTACCCTTACAGCAGAGACCGGAGCGCAGAAAGGGGCTTATTCTCCCGCTCCAAAACCGCTGCACAGTAGCCCTCCAAAAGAGAAAACAGTTCCCGCCGCACCGCCTCAGGTAGACGCACCCGGTCAAGCTCCGTATCCTGAAGCAGCAGCATGCGCCGCATGGCTTCCAGCGTCAGGCCGGATACAACTTCGCCTCTGTTTTCCACGCGGGCACAGTCCAGACACAGCGCACCGCCAGCCTGAGGATGGAAGCGCAGTTCCTTGTGCATGCGAAGGTCGGTTCCGCAGTGCGCACAAGACGTGATGGCCGGCCGAAAGCCGATCACTTCAAAGTAACGTGTGGTAAAGCACAGCGCCAGATCAATGGCCGCGCTTTCTCCATAGCAAAGAAAACTCAGACAATGGTAGAGCAGGGAGAAGAGCTCCGCATTGGGCTGACGCTCCTGAACGCCAAGGCCCGAAAGCGAGAGCATAACGTTCGCTGCCGTGAATTTTACAATGTCCTCCCGAAGGGGGTAGAACGTTTCCCGGATATCGCACTGGTCGACAACATACCTGTCCTTGGAGGAAAACAGCTGGTATTCTCCAAACACAAAAGGCTGGGCGCATGCAAGCAAAGGGCTTTTTTGCCTGCGGCAGCCCCTTGCTTTTGCATCGATACGGCCCATCTCTCTTGTAAAGAGGGTCAGTATCCGATCGTTATCCTGATAGTTGGCATAGCGCGTGACAATGCCCGTCACCGTAAGAAATGCCATATCCCTGCCTCTTCATCAACAATGCCCGGGGGTATCCCGGGCAAATAAGGTTCAGTGCTCCTGAAAGCCTTCCTCCTTTGTGCGCATGGCACGGTAAGTGAGGTAAGCTCCCACAGCTCCCGTTTCTGAAAACTCGCGCCAGGCGCGCTGCGCATCCCGTTTTTTGCTTTTGGCCATATAGAAATGCACTCCTTATTTTTGTGGAATATTCTTTAGTCTGCCACAGGGAGGCAAACTCCATGAAATGCAATTTCCGGCAAAACAGGATGCGACATTCATGACAACTCAGCGTTTTAACAAAGTCAGGACTATTGGGCGACTTTGCCCCAAACCCCACTTAGGGCCGTGAGGGCAAAGCCCTCCAAAAAGACTTTATCATTCATAGCCGAGCTCTTTTAATGCGCTCAAACTGTTGCGCCAGTCCTCCCGGACCTTGACGTAGAGCTGCAGGTTGACGCGCGTGCCCAGCATCCATTCAATATCCCGGCGGGCTGCCTCGCCGATCCGTCTTAGCATTGTGCCTTTGTTGCCAATGACAATGCCCTTGTGGCCTTCCCGTTCACAGTAGATGGTGGCCCAGACGTCCGTCAAGTCTCCATCCGGCCGCTCAGCCATTTTATCCACCTCAACGCCCACGCCGTGAGGTACTTCTTCACGCAGCAGCAAGAGCGCCTTTTCCCGGATGAGTTCGGCGCACAGCGTACGCTCCGGCACATCCGTCACCATATCTTCCGGGAAATACTGCGGCCCTTCCACAAGATAAGAGCGCAAAAGCGCTTCGAGCTTTTCCACGCCCGCGCCGGTTTCCGCGCTGATGCGCAGGACATGTTGGAAGCAGCCCGCCTTGTTTAAGAAGTCCTCCGCCGCTTCTACTTGAGCAAGCGAGCAAAGGTCAATTTTGTTGATAAGCCCTATCCTGGGTGCTTTTGCATCCTTTAACCGTTCCACAAGCGCCTGATCCCGTTCCCTTAGCCCGTTAATGGGGTCCACAAGATACAGAATTGCCTCCACCTCGTCAAGCGCGGAATAGGCGACGCGGCGCATGTATTCCCCCAGCCGGTTTTTTGGGGCGGCAACGCCGGGCGTATCCAAAAACACAATCTGATACTCCTTGCGCGTCAATACGCCGGTGATCCGGTTGCGCGTCGTCTGCGCGCGCGGGGACACGATGGCAATCTTCTGGCCCACCAGCCTGTTCAGCAGTGTGGATTTACCCACGTTGGGGCAGCCGATAATGGAAACAAAGCCGCTTAAAAACGATGTCATTTCATTGCCTCGGGTGTAAATGCATGCGGCAGCAGCTCGCCCAGCTCATAAATCTGGAACTTGCCGCTGCGGTTGGCACAGATGACCGGCATATCCGGCTCGCAGAACTCCACGAGCACCTGGCGGCATACGCCGCAGGGAAGCGTGGTCTGCTCGCCCGAGGAGATGACGGCCAGCGCCTCGAATTTGCGCTCTCCTTCGGATACCGCCTTATAAAGCGCGGTGCGTTCCGCGCAGTTGGTCGGCGTAAACGATGCGTTTTCAATATTGCATCCCAGGTAATAGGCGCCGGAAACGCCTTTGAGGCATGCGCCTACCCGGTAGCCGGAATATGGCGCGTAGGAGCGGTCCATCGCCTCATTTGCCATGCGCAGTAAATTCTTAATCTCAAGATCGTGTATCGTCCGTTTCATCTTGGTACTCCCATCCTTTCCAGTATGGCTCTTTGTCGTTTGAGCATGTGTGCTTCTTCTTCTTTTTCCATGTGGTCGTATCCGAACAGGTGCAATGCACCATGTACCGTTAAAAACGCAAGTTCCCTTTCCATGCTGTGCCCGTATTCCCTCGCCTGCTCTCTGGCTCGTTGCGGGCAAAGCACGATGTCTCCCCAAAACCCGTCGGATGGCGTCTCTCCCGGTTCAGCCGCAGGAAAGCTCAATACATCCGTCACGCGGTCCACCGCCCGGTGCTCTAGGTTAAGTGCTCGGATTTCCTCCGGCGTTACACAATAGAGCGAAAGCTCCCCGCGCTTTGCTTCTGATGCAAATGCCGCGTCCACGGCCGCGCGGATGAGCGAAAGTTCTTCCTCTTTGAGGGTTCCCGTTTCGTCAGAAATCGTATGCATTATGCCTCCCCCGGACGCTCCAGCTCCGGATACGCGATGCGCTCATGCAGCAGGCCATTGAACGTGCGCAAAAAGCTTTGTTCTATGATGGAAATCTCACGGAAGTTCAGCGGCGAAGCGGAAAGCTGCCCATCGTCTATTTTGCCCTTGATGATGCGGTTTACCGTTTCCTCCACATCCTCGCGCGAGGGGTTTTCCATGGCGCGCACGGCGGCTTCGCAGCTGTCCGCCAGATGTACGATGGCGCTTTCCTTGGTGGAAGGCCGCGCGCCGGGATACCGGAAATTTTTTTGTGCGGGCGGCTTCGCGCTCTCTTTTACCGCCTTGTGATAAAAATAAGCTACAAGCGTGTTGCCGTGGTGTTCAAAAGCAATCTGGACGACAGCCGCGGGCATCTTGTGTTTGTTGAGAATGACGACGCTGTCCTTCTGATGCGCCAGGATAACGGCGGCGCTTTCTGAAGCGGGAAGCGTATCGTGCACGTTTTCGCCGGGCTTCTGGTTTTCTTTAAAGTACAGCGGCCGCCTGAGTTTTCCAACATCGTGATAGTATGCACCCACGCGGGCAAGAAGCACGTCAGCGCCGATCGCTTCCGCGGCGCTCTCCGCCAGGGCCGCCGTCATCATGGAATGATGGTAGGTTCCCGGCGTTTCCGTCATCAGCTGCCTTAACAGCGGATGGTTGGCGTTGCTTAATTCCGCAAGCCGCGCGCTGGTGGCAACATCAAACAGATTTTCCCACAGGGAAAGCGAACCTACGACAAGCACCGCAGATATGGTGTTGCTGCCTACCGCCCATGCGGCTGAAAGCAGAGTTTCCCCAACACCACGCCCGGCCATAATGTAGGCCGAGGCGGTGACAAACGCCGCCGCCGCACCCGCAAGCGCGCCCGCAGCGACAATGGAGCCCCGCTTTTGATTGCTGCGCAGGCAGAAAATGGCCACCTGCCCACCAACGAGCATGGAGGTGGCAAGCACCATTGCGTCAAAGCCAAATAGATCGTTGCCCTGCCCGCCCGCAAGCAGGCCAAGGCTGATCGCAATCAGCACGTTTGCCGCCATAGCGGTTGCACCATCGAGCAGCAGCGCTATGAGCATGACCCCGATAAGCCCGGTAGTAACACGGGGGTCGAGCGCATAGAACGCAACCGCAAGCAGCACGGATACGGCCATAGAAAACGCAAGTATCAACGCCGACTTTTTATGGGATAGGTTCTTTGGGCTATAGAACAGCAACCAAGCCGCAAAGCACCCAAACAGGCAGATTAAAAGCAGCGCAAGCCCCACGCGCAGGCGCGCGTCGGCTCCTTCCTGCTGCACAAGCTCCAGTTCACGCAGCAGCTTAAACTGCTGCTCGGTGATCTGATCCCCCTTATGGACGATGATTTCACCGCGCTTGACGACAACGGGCTCAACAGCCTGGGCCGCACGTTCCCGCTCACGCGCGGTTGTTTCCTCATCCACAACAAACGTCGGCTGTAAGTAGGTATCAAAGAGTTTTTTCCCCACAGCCTTTAATGTATCCGATAACGTGGTGGCGTTTAATTCCTGAACATACGCGGTCTTTCTTGCAAGAAGCGCCCGCTCCTCAAGGCCGCTTTTAAGCGCCGTGGTCAGTTTGGAAAGAACGACATCCTGCAGGCGTAAAAGTTCGCTCTCCTTTGCGCTTAAGAGCTCCCAGCCCTCATCCTGAGTCAGCGGCACATTGAGCTTAGAAAGCAGGCCGTTTAATTCCTGCCCTGTGAGTATGGATTTCCACTGCTCTGCCGAAAGGGCCGTTTCCCCGGCCTGTCCCTTTGAAACCAGCAGCGCCTGCGCAGCTGCGCGCATTGCGTCGATCTGGTCAAAAAAAGCCGCGGCACCGGAAGTATATGTTTCGATTAATGCCGGATCAAGCCGATATATGGCTTTGGTCGTTTCCCGCGCGGCAGTCCTGAGGGTCTCCGTGGCTGTTTCATCCTCAACGCTGCGGGTCGCTTCTATGGTCTCCTGCGCTGCCATGCCGATCATGACATCGTAGCGTTTTGGCGAAAGCACCGCTATGGTACAGCCATAAAAGAGCACGAGCACGAGCGCAAGCGAAAGTACGGACACCAGCCCGATATGCTCCCTGCTTTCCTCTTTCCTGCCCATTTATACCTCCTTAGCCCGAACGTCCCCCGCAAAATTCTCCCCGCGGGGCACTTTCCCGCATAAAACGGTCAGCTCTTTTTTCGTTCGTACGCACGGATGATGCGCTGCACCAGATCGTGCCGCACGACATCCTTGTGGGAAAGGAATATTTGTGAAATGCCCTCCACGCCTTCGAGCACGCCCAAAGCGTGCACAAGGCCGCTCCGCCTGTCCTGCGGAAGGTCGATCTGCGTGATATCGCCGGTGACGACAACGCGTGAACCTTCACCAAAGCGGGTTAAAAACATCTTCATCTGCTCAATGGTACAGTTCTGCGCCTCATCCAAAATGATGTAGGCGTTGTTGAGCGTACGCCCTCGCATGTAGGCGAGCGGAGCCACTTCCACCGCCCCGCGCTCCATCAGCCCGCGGTAGTTTTCATTGCCTAAGAAGTCATTAAGGGCATCGTGCAGCGGCCGCAAATAGGGGTCCACCTTATTTTGAAGATCGCCCGGCAAGAAGCCAAGCTTTTCTCCCGCTTCCACGGCGGGACGCGTCAATATGATGCGGTCCACCTCTTTGTTTTTAAACGCAAGTACCGCCATGGCCACAGCAAGATAGGTCTTGCCGGTGCCTGCAGGCCCTACGCCGAACACAAGGTCATACTCCTTGAGCGCATGAACATACCGTTTTTGCCCAAGTGTTTTACATTTGATCTGCCGCCCCTTGTTGGTGATGGCGATGACGTCGCCCATGATCTGCTCAATTAAATCCGCGTTTCCGTCCTTTGCAAGATCAACTGCGTACCGGATGCGCCCGCGGTTAATGGGTTCGCCTTTTCTGAGCATTTGCAGCAGTTTTTCAAGCACCACGCGGCACAGCTCCACATCCGCCGTGTTGCCCTCTATCTTAATACAGTCGGCGGATGTGCTGATACGCGCGCCCGTTTCCGCCTGCATAATATCGAGATTCTCATCAAATACGCCAAACAGCTTGATCTGCTCGTCCATTGACTGTACCGGCAGAAACGCCTCGGATTTAAGCGGAGCGTGCACCGGGGCCTCTTCAAACAGGTTCAATTCTTCCAAATACCGCACTGCCTTTCACTGTTGTTTGATCAATGCTTTAGTTTGCCCCGTCGGATACGGAAAGCTGCGCAGATGCACCGATTGGTTTTGTAATACCGATCTGCTCGAGTGTGCATACCGCTACAACCGCACGTACGCTGCCATCCTCCAATATGGAGGATTCGCTCACTTTTTTGACAATCTTCGCATCCTTTGGCACCTGTTCAAGCGCCGCAAGCTCGGCCCGAAAGAGCGCTTCCGCAATGATCTCGTCCGCATTTGCCGGAACTTCCTGTTTGGTCAGCTCATACCGGACTCCGCTCTTCACGTGAAGCGGAAGCACCAGCCCGCGCTGCACGGATTCCCTCGTAACCGTTTCTTCATACTCCGCAAAAGCGCTTTGGGTGCGAAACAGCGAAAGCCGCGCGACTTCGATCACCCGGAAAGGTTCGCTTTTCCCGCTGGGCAGCAGACGTTCTTCCGTACACGGCAGGGTAATCGTCGATGTATACCAGACCTGCGCCAGTACTTCGCCTTCCGCAAACACATATAACCGCTCGGCTGCGCCTTCACGCGTGATATCGCCGCGGATAAGCACCTCGCCCGCACGCACCGCGTCCCCGGGCTTCACGTTCGATTTTCCAGAAAGCGCAGTCACTTTTTCAACAATCGCGTCCTTTTTTGCCACCACATCCGAAGGGATGCTTTTGTCCGGCAACGGCGGAATGGGCTCCGCCTCTACCAGTTCCAATGTAAGTATAATGCCGTCCATGCGCGCGCCCGCCCATGCAATACGGTCGTCATATGTTCTGATCGCCTGCGAAAGGGAAGCTAGTTCAATTCCGCCCCGTGGCATACCGGTATATACGCCCGCCTCTTCCGCGGCGCGCAGCACAACCGCTTTGGGGACCCGGACAGCGCCATCCACACGGATGAGCCAAATACGCGTTTGTGCAGCAATTACAAGAAGCCCGCACAGCAGCGTACCCAACAGCAGCAGCTGCCGGAACCGAAACCGCGCATATACAAACGGCGCGCCATGCCGCTCCAGAATGTGGATGCGGCAGCGTTTGCCGCGTTTAAGCGGCCTGATACGATGAAAATCCTTTGCGCGCATCTCCAATGTCATGCGCGCTCGGCCTTCTTTTTTTACGTTCCAGACGGGAATACCAGCCTGAAGCATGGCGTTGAGCATGCGTTCCAGGCCGAGGCCGTCCAAACGTATCATAACATATCCGGACAGAGAATTCCACATCTTCTACCACCTGCGGCGCTTTGCGCCCTCTGCCGCTCCTCTTTTCCAGTGTGCGTTATTCCAAATACGCAATGTGCGCAATACCCCCGCGGATATAAGCCCGGCCCGTTGAAAGCTCCCGGAGTTCAAGATCGGTTCCGCCAATCTCCAGCACGCCTTCATGCGTCGTGAGGCGGATGCACGCAGAGTCATACCGCAGCACGCCAGTATGATTTTCCACCAGCAGATCGCCCCGCCCCACCATGGTGAGCTTTGGCACGGTAGCATCGGTCTCCACCGGCAAATCCAGCTTGGTTAGTAGCTGCCTGTTCCACGGCGCTTTGAGCCCCCGCCCTTTTTTGGGGGACTTTGTACCCGGACTCTTCTTCTTTTTCGCTGCCATACGCCTCGCTGTCCCCCAGTTCCCGCTTTCCCCGTAAGGGGGATTCTATAAAGGCTATGCTGCAGGCGGTGTAAATAGTCAATGCCGTTTGCATCGGAATATTATTCCATTTTTCTTGCTTTTTTGTATTTTTTTGCCCGCTTTTTCCCTTGTTTTCATGCTTTTTCACGCTTTTGCCCGCTTGCTCCAGCAGGTTTTCACGCCGGATAAAATATGCGGCTTCGGCAATCATAAATGTACCGAGACGTTCAACAGGAGAAGGGGGAACCGTTATGGCGCTCAACAAGGTGGAAATTTGCGGCGTAGATACCTCAAAGCTGCCGGTGCTGAACCAGAAGCAGATGCGCGCGCTTTTGCTGCGCGTCAAAGAAGGAGACACCGGCGCACGGGATGAATTTCTGCGCAGCAACCTGCGCCTTGTATTAAGCGTGATTCAGCGGTTTACCAACCGGGGTGAGCAGATGGACGATCTGTTTCAGGTCGGCTGCATCGGCCTGATCAAGGCGCTCGACAATTTTGATTTGTCCCATGACGTCAAGTTCAGCACCTATGCGGTACCCATGATCATCGGCGAGGTGCGAAGGCACTTACGTGACAACAATACCATCCGGGTCAGCCGTTCTTTAAGGGACGTCGCCTACAAGGCGCTCCAGGCCCGCACAAGGCTGATGGATTCGCTTACCCGCGAACCCACTATCGCCGAAATTGCCAAGGAACTGGAGCTGCCTGAGGAAGAGATTGTATTTGCGCTTGACGCCATACAGGACCCCATATCGCTCTATGAGCCCATTTACCACGACGATGGAGACGCCATATTTGTCATGGACCAGATCGGCGACACCAAGGTGAATGATGCGCTGTGGCTTGACAACATCGCCATTACGCAGGGCATTTCCCACCTTGGGGACCGGGAGCAGCGGATTGTGCGGATGCGCTTTTTTGAGGGCAAGACGCAGATGGAGGTCAGTAAGGAAATCGGCATAAGCCAGGCACAGGTTTCGCG
>JAEXTB010000087.1 GCA_023453725.1 Bacillota bacterium
TGGTAAGAGCGCGAGTTCGTTCATACCAAGGGGGCGCGGGGGGCGAAGCCCTCCCGCTATTAAATAAAATAATCTATCGTCGCCGCCACAGGTGGCGATACCTTTGGAGGCAAAGCCTTATGAATATTCTTACAACAGCTTCCTCGTCTGCTTATACACATCGCCGGAGCCGACGGTCAACACAAGATCACCCGGTTTGGCGTTTGTGTCAAGGTACGCGCGTATGGTTTCAAACGTGCCGAGATAGAGCGCCTTACTCGGGTCCGCGTCGTTAATGGCGTTCACCATATCCTTTGCATGGACAGAGCCATCGTCGATTTCGCGGCCGGGGTAGATATCCGGCACAAGCACTTCGTCCGCAAGTTTGAAGCAGTTCACATCATGTAAAAACAGCGTCTTCGCGCGGGTGTAGGAGTTGCACTGGAACACGCAGTAGAGCTTGCCATGCGGCACGCGGGATGCGCCGTCCAATACCGCGGCGATTTCCGCAGGATGGTGCGCATAATCGTGATATACCTTGACGCCGTCCCGCTCGCCGTAGAATTCAAAGCGGCGGTGGGTAAGCGTGTATTCCGCCAAGCCCGCGCTGATATCCGCAAAGCTTTCACCTAGCGCAAGGGAAACGGCAGCGGCGGCAAGCGCGTTAATAATGTTGTGCCTGCCGGGGATTTGCAGCGTGATCCTGCCCAAGGTTTCGCCCTTATGAACGAGGTCAAAAGAAGCAAAACCGAATTCGTCAAACTGGATGTTTGCCGGGGTATAGTCCGCGTCGGCCATGCCGTAGGAAATGGTACGCACTTTTTTAGGCGGATTTTCAAGCAGCGCTTTGACGCGCACATCATCCGAGCAGCCTAAAAAGAGGCCGTCATCGGGCAGCAGCCGCAAAAACTTACGGAATGCCTCCGTGATTTCTTCGATATCCTTGTAGTAGTCCAAATGATCGTCATCAATGTTGTTGATGATGGCGACGGTAGGCTGCAGTGTCAAAAAGCTTTCTACATATTCGCACGCTTCGGTAATAAACAAGCCGCTCTGGCCGATGCGCGTGCCGCCGGAAAGAAAATCCACATCCCCGCCCACGTGAACGGTTGCGTCAAGCGCGCCCACCTGCGCGATTTTTGCGAGCATAGAGGTAATGGTCGTCTTGCCGTGGCAGCCCGCCACACCCACAACCTCTGAGTATTGCTCGGAAAGCTCGCCCAACGCGACGCTTCTCTCAATTTCGGGTATGCCGTGTTCACGCGCGTAAACGCGTTCCGGGTTATCCTTTTTGATGGCTGCGGAATAAATCAAAGCCTCGGCGTCGCCCACCTGCTCGGCCTTATGGCCAATGTAGACGGGTACGCCAAGGTCAGTCAGCTTCTGTGTAAACGGGGAGCTGTCCCGGTCGGAACCCTTAACCTCATAGCCGCGCGCGCGCAGGATTTGCGCAAGGCCGTTCATGCTGCATCCGCCGATGCCAACGAGGTGTATGCGTGACTTTCCCTGGAGCATGTCAAAAAGAACCTCCCTTAATTGGCTTCCTACATTATACGACTCGGGTGCCGGAATGTCTACAAAACGGGCGGTACCCCAATCTCAACCCTCCAACAGCGGCAGCGCATAATAGTCCACCTGCGCATGGATCACAAACCCCATGCGCTGATACAGGCGGAATGCCGCCTCGTTTTCACTGTTGACGTCAAGCGCCGCTTCCGCATACCCCTTTGCGGCAATATGCCCAAATAACAGCCGCAGGAATTGTTCACCAAAGCCCCGCTTGCGGTAAGCCGGATGGATGCCAAACGTGCAGATGTTGGGGGGCGTATCGTTCCAAACTACACGGCAAAGCCCAACGCGGCAGCCTTCGCTCCAGGCTTCCAATACGGAGATTTCATTAGAGGTGAAGCTTTTTTGTAACATCGAGCGGTGGACGGAAGCATCATCCGAAAAAATCTCCCCGGCAAGCACGCTCAGCGCCTCTACCTCATCTGCCCGGGCAGGTTTGAGCGTTATCCCGCCCTGACCCGGCTCTGGCACAGAAACGGTTCGGCGCATGGTATATTCCGAAAACGCAAGCGCCCCGCCAATATGCTTGAGTACCGCTATCCCCGCCTTGCTCTGCGGCTCGCACTGGACGAGCGCTTCGGATAATCCCCTTTGCATCAGCTCCCGCGATGCCTCGCGCAGCAGCGTCGAAAAATGGCCTTGCCTGCGATGGGAAGGGAGCGTCATTGCAATCAGCTCCGCCTCAGACGGGTCCGGCATGAATATCATCAGGAAGCTGACGAGCTGATTCTCTTCATATTGCAAATAAAACGCAGGCAGCGCAGGGTCGCAGTTGATGCTGCAGTCCAGCGAAAGCGCGGCTGTCAGCCCATCCACGGCTGCGCACGCTTCATGCAATGCATTACAATCGGCAATCTGCTGTCCGGTCAGCATACTGGTTTTAATAAGCTGCATTAGGTCTCCTTTTTTATGTTCTTAAGTATCTATCGTATGGGATATGGATAGAAAATGCAATCCATCCACTTAATACGATGTATGCACCGGTTGCGGCGTTGACTGGGCCAAAGCATAAGGATTACAATGACAATACTTCCACAAGGAGGAATTTGGAATGATGCCGGGTGTTACCGTAAACTCAATCGAAGCTGCGCTTACCTCATTTGTCGCTTCCGACCCACGCAACGCCATGCCACAGCACAATAACATGCGTATGTATGATGCGCCGCTTGTCGGCTTTGCTTCTGCTGAGGACGCATACTTTGAAGCCTTCAAAAGCCCGGAAATCATTGGGGAGCGGTTCCTGACGCCCGGAATTTGGCTGCCTGGCGCGCGCACCGTCATTTCTTACTTCCTGCCTTTCACGGAAGAAGTAAGAAAGAGCAACCGACTCCCCGGCCTTCCCTCACAGGAATGGGCAAGCGCGCGCATCAACGGAGAAGTGTTCAACAATGAAGCCCGCAGGTTCTTGATCGGTTATCTTGAGGCGCATGACGCTGAGACTATGGCCCCTGCGCTCGATTTTAGATTTGGGGCGGTGAACCGTATCTCCAATTGGTCGGAACGTCACGCGGCGTTTGTGGCGGGCCTGGGTACGTTTTCCCTAAGCCGCTCCCTGATTACCAAGAAGGGGTCGGCGGGGAGAATAGGCAGCGTTATCACCACAATGGAATTTCCCGCAACCGAACGCCCTTATCAGAGCTATTACGAGTACTGTCCGTTTTTATCAAAAGGAAAATGCGGCGCATGCATCCGCCGCTGCCCGCCAAAAGCCATTTCTCCTGCAGGGAAGGATAACCGAGTTTGCGGCGATTATATCGACAATAATGTGCTGCCCCTCTTTGCGCCGCGCTACGGCTGCGCAAAATGCAACACAGCCGTTCCGTGTGAAAACAGGATACCTGCAATATAGGCGCACGTGCTAATTATAAAACGAAAGGCAAGAACAATGAGAAAACGTGTTTTTCGGGAGAAGGTTCCCATTGACTCTAGATACTCATTTTTGTGGATGTCGCGATACAACTTGGCTTTTGTAATTATTATCTTATTAATGACAGGGCCACTCGTATACGCGATGATTCTCACCAATTTTAAAGTACTATTTTGTGTTTTATCACTTGCGTTTGGCGCGGGCCTTGTCTTTGCGGTATACAAATATCTTCGTCCTCCAATCACGCTAAAAGAAGACGGATTTGTGGATTACAGCAAATCAGGCAAGGGTGCTGGTTTTGTGCCCTGGGGCAAGGTAAAGGATATCGCCTTTGCAGGAGGGTCCATAATCACGGCTTCCATTTCCAATCTCGCTGCGCATACGGCCCGCATTTCTCCAGAAGCACAGCAAGCATTGCAGCATAACCAGCCTGTGCCTTACTCTACCATTCGTCTGATTGTCCCGGAAGATTATGAACCACAGGCCGTGTTCGAGCTCATGCGGGAATATCTTGACGATTACCTTATGCGAAATCCGGAAGGTACAACCGACGAAGTTGACGGTTTCATACAAAGCCTGAGAAAATTTTATGAAAAATATCCACAGAGGAACTTTCAGGTCAAACGCTCCGGTATAACGCGCTACCTGTACATTCTGCTGGCACTTATTCTGGCAGCCGCGTCCGTGCTTTATCTTACTTCTCACAGAGTGGCAGCCTCTAACGTTGTCGGCATGCTGCTCTTCGAACTGGTCGCTGTTATACTGGTCTGGTTCGCATCCGGACGGCCGTTGCTTACGCTTACGTTGAAAGGCTTTAAGGATAATAGTTCTGCCGCTTCTGCCGGATTTATCCCCTGGGAGATGGTTTCTGGCATGGCTGCCATTGAATCCATGGGGAGAACGTCTATTGCGGTCCACTTACATGATACTGCAGCGTATTTGGACACGCTTTCACCATTCAATAGAAATGTGGCCGAAAGCTACCTGAATCGGGGCTTCGGGCCGATTATTATCGACTTGACAGCGACCACTCTACAGCCCGAAGAGATCCTCTCACACATGATGGCGTTTCGGTCAGCCTCTCGGAAAGGCGGCTTCTGTCCGCCCATAACCCCGCCCGCCATTGACAATGCCGCGCAAAGCAGCCCCGAAAATGGATGCGCTTCAGAACCGTCTACCGTAAAACCAGACGAAGAGATCAAAATGAAAGAAATTCGGATAGAACGTTCCAACCTGAAGCGTTATCTGTATTTTGTCCTTTCACTTATGTTTACCGCCGCATCCATATTTATCGCAATGCCACGTTCCGTCGTCATTGGCGTACTCGGCACGCTTTTGTTCGGTGTGGGCGCCATATTTTTGATTCAAAAGAAAAGTGCTGTCCTGCTGACCCTTACATCCGAGGGATTTACAGATACCAGTTCTGCCGTTCCGGCTGGATTTGTCCGTTGGGATACCGTCTCCAGCATCGAACTTATCAGCGTATATGGCCAAATGTTTATTTCTGTACAACTCCATGATTTGGAGCCTTATCTGGAGCAACTTCCTATTGGCCAGCAAATTGTAGCGGACATTAATATTGCGTTGCACTATGGCCCAATCAATATTGCCATTGTGGGTACTTCAATGTCACCGCAAGAAGCCTATTCACATATGATGATGTTTTGGGAAGCTTCCAAGAAGAACGGTTCTCCTATCGTAACCCCGCCCGCCATTGACAATACGGCACAAAACGGCTAAAATAGCGGCATATGCGAAAGGCTTGCCTTTGCAATCATATGGTCTTGCGTTGAAGTGGAACCGTTTTTTGAGACCCTGTCTAAAGAGAGCCGTCTTTAAGCTGAAAGGACGGCGGCGGGAGAAAAAACGTACTCGCCACGGAGCATCCGCATGAAACCGCTTTGCGGCATAAGCGCGGCGTCACCCCATGATACGGGGAAAAAAGGCGGCAAAAGGAATGTTTATTCCATGCCGCGAAAAAGAGTGGTACCACGAAACACGCCTCGTCTCTTTACCCATTGAGACAGGGCTTTTTTTATGGCAATGCTTAGCTAGAGATAGAATACGGAGGGACAGAACACAACATGGCGGACAGGTACGATCCAAGCGTAATCGAGCCGAAATGGCAAACAAAATGGGAGGACGCCCACTGTTTTGAAGCGGAAGCTTCCCACGCAAAGCCGAAATTCTACGGGCTGATTGAGTTCCCGTATCCCTCGGGCATGGGCCTGCATGTGGGCCACCCGCGCAGCAACACGGCGATCGATATTATCTGCCGCAAGCGCAGGATGGAAGGCTACAACGTGCTGTATCCCATCGGCTGGGACGCGTTCGGCCTGCCCACGGAAAACTATGCCATCAAGACGGGCATCCACCCCGCAATTGTCACCAAGAATAACGTGGACCATTTCCGGGAGCAGTTAAAGCGCCTTGGGTTTTCGTTCGATTGGTCCCGCGAGGTCAACACCACAGACCCGAGCTATTACAAATGGACGCAGTGGATCTTTTTGAAGCTGTTTGAAAAGGGTCTTGCCTACAAGGCGGAAATTCCCATCAACTTCTGCACGTCCTGCAAGGTCGGCCTTGCGAACGAAGAGGTCGTAGACGGCGTATGCGAGCGCTGCGGCGGCGCTGTTGTGCGCAAGGTCAAGAGCCAGTGGATGCTGAAAATTACGCAGTACGCGCAGCGTCTCATTGACGATCTTGACCAGCTCGATTTCATTGAAAAGGTCAAAATACAGCAGCGCAACTGGATCGGCAGGAGCGAGGGCGCGGAAGTGACCTTCGCCATTGAAGGCTTCCCCGAAGGCTTGCGCGTATTCACCACGCGGCCTGATACGCTCTTTGGCGCAACATATATGGTCGTTTCCCCGGAACATCCCATTGTGGAAACGCTCAAGGAGAAGATCACGAATATCACGGAAGTGCGCGCCTATCAGGATGCGGCGGCCCGCAAATCTGATTTTGAGCGCAGCGAACTTTCTAAAGAAAAAACCGGCGTACCGCTCCTTGGCGTCAATGCCATTAACCCCGTGACCGGTTTGCAAATTCCGGTCTGGATTTCCGACTATGTGCTCATGGGCTACGGCACTGGGGCGATTATGGCCGTGCCAGCGCACGATGAGCGCGACTGGGCGTTTGCCAAGAAGTTCAACCTCCCCATCGTGGAGGTTGTGGCGGGCGGCAACGTGCAGGAAGAAGCCTATACCAATACCGAAACCGGCAAGATGGTTAACTCCGGCTTCCTAAACGGCATGGAAGTCAAGGAGGCCATTCCCGCCATCGCCAACTGGCTGGTGGAAAAGGGATTGGGCGAAAAGAAGGTCAACTTCAAGCTCAGGGACTGGGTATTCTCCCGCCAGCGCTACTGGGGCGAACCCATCCCGCTGGTCCATTGCGACCACTGCGGTTGGGTACCTTTACCGGAAAGTGAGCTTCCTCTCGTACTGCCGGAAATTGAAGAATACATGCCGGGCGAGGACGGCTCCTCTCCGCTTGCACGCGCCAAGGATTGGATCAAGACAACCTGCCCGAAGTGCGGCGGAGAAGCTGCGCGCGAAACGGACACCATGCCCCAGTGGGCGGGTTCGTCCTGGTATTTCCTGCGCTATATCGACCCGCACAACGACAAAGCCCTTGCCGACCCTGAGGAATTGAATTATTGGTCCCCGGTGGACTGGTACAACGGCGGCATGGAGCACACAACACTCCACTTGCTCTATTCCCGGTTCTGGCACAAGTTCCTTTATGACATCGGCGTGGTGCCTACGCCCGAGCCGTACCAGAAGCGCACCAGCCACGGCATGATACTCGGCGAGAACGGGGAGAAGATGTCAAAGTCCCGCGGCAACGTCATCAACCCCGACGAGATCGTGGATGAGCTGGGCGCCGATACCTTCCGTATGTATGAAATGTTCATGGGCGCGTTCGATCAGCCCATCCCCTGGAGCAACACCGGCGCGCGCGGCTGCCGCAGGTTTTTAGACCGCGTGTGGCGTCTGCAGGAAATGCTCGAAGGCACGGGCGAGTCTGCCGATATGCGCGGTAAAGTGCATGCTTGCATCAAGAAGGTGACGGAAGATTACGAGCGTATGAAATATAACACCGCCATCGCCGCCATGATGGCGCTGGTAAATGACTTCTACGCAAAAAGCAGCATCACAAAAGACGAGCTGCATACGCTCCTCACACTCCTCTCGCCCGTGGCCCCGCACATTGCGGAAGAAATGAACGAGAGCTTGGGGTATAGCCCGCTTTATGCTACACCGTGGCCCAAGTGGGACGAAAGCGCTCTCATTGAGGACAGCATTGAGCTTGCCATCCAGATCAACGGCAAAGTCCGCGCCCGCATGATGGCGGCAGCCGATGCCCCCAAGGAAGAAGTGGAAGCTGCGGCAACCGCGCACCCTGAAATTGCGCCCTTGCTTGAGGGCAAGTCGGTGAAGAAGATCATCGTCGTCAAGAACGTGGTCAATATTGTAGCGGTGTAACAACAGCAAAACAGCAAAACAGAAAAAGGAGCGGAACACCGCTCCTTTTTAATTGGCGCTATAGATACAACTCCAATCCGCTTCCGGCGCATACTAGCCAGAAAAGGAGGCAATGCAATGAAGAAGAGGGAACCTCGAACCATAAAAACCATAGGCCGTGACCAAGTTGTAAAAAGCGGGAACGTCATGATAACGGACGAAAACGGACGGTTGCCGGTAGACGAAGATGTAATGGTCACGCACGGCAGCTTGCCAAACCCGCACGATGGCTGAACGCATCCGTATAGCAAGATAAAAAGAGCCTCTGCCAGATTGGCAGAGGCTCTTTTTATAATTGTGTTACGCTTGTGCAGGCCTCGGCAGTGCCCGTTCCATTGCCCGCTTCACGGGCGGCAGCGCCGCCACGATGATGCACAGCACCACGTCCGGCCCAAGCGCGATCACGTTGTAGGCAATGGAGTACGCCCACGGGTTCCAGCCTTCCCAGGCGTATTCCGCAAAGAAAATGCCGCCGGAGAGTGTGGAGGCGATGATCCTGCCGATGCCGCCCACGATAAGGCCCATACTGATGCTCTTGGGGAAGAACCCTGCAAGGCCAAAGCACATGAACGCCAGCGGGTAGTCAAGCAGCAGCTGCGCCCAGTGGATGACATACGCATCCTGCAAGAGCTGCAATAAGCCGAGCGCGAGACCCGCAATTAATCCGTTGCGCGTGCCAAAGCGGTTGGCGTAAAACACCATGGGCAAGAGGCTGCACAATGTCAACGAGCCACCCTGCGGCATGCGGAACAGCCGCAGATACGATAAAAAGAACGAGAGCGCCACGGCCAAAGCGCCATAAACAATGACCCGCGTCATGTCTTCCTTGCCAACCGCGGGTGCCTGCCGCCGCGCGCGCGCAAGCAGCACAATAAACGTTATGACAAGTGCCGCCGCAAATGCAAACGCCACCCACGCAAGCGGGGACAATTCCCCCATAGCCGAGAACAGTGTGAATTCCATAGTCCTTCCTTTCTCTCCAGCCGCTGCGCAAGGTGCAATAAAAAATTGCCCGCTTCAAATAAAGAAACGGGCAATCGGTATTAAAGCCTCAAGCTCCGCTTCCCTACGTTAGGATTACCTAAACAGGTTCTAAGGGTCTTTCTCAGCCGGCCATTACGCCAGCGCCCCCAGCGGTGGATATTCAATTTGATGTGCCCATTGTACAAAGTCGCGCCGCGCTTGTCAAGCCTCGCTCCCCCCACTATCCCTTATCCGGCAAAAGCAGCCACGCTTCGCTCCGTATAAAATCACATAGTTCCGTTGTTTATCAAAGGGCTCCGATTGATTCAGCCGAATTTTGCGGGGAACTGCGCGATTAGACCGCGCACCATTTCATCGGCCATATCGAGCGCCTGCGCCTGGATTTCATCAAACTGCTGAATGCTGTTTGCGTATTGGTTGCCGGCAATCTGCATTGCCTCCACTTCCGTCATATACAGGTGGTCATAAAGCATGGTCTTCCAATCGTTTTCATCCCAGTTGGGGTTGAGTTCCGCTAAGAAGTTTGCAATGTCATCCGCGTTTTCGTACCATTTTACCCGCTGCTCATTGTACGCGTTCATATCGCCTTCTTTTGCGGCGTTTACCAGTGCCGCCGCAATGAGAAGATGATCCCGCAAAAACTCTTCAAACCTTTTTGCGTTGGTCTCCCCATACAGGGGCGTCAGCGCCGCGGCAAAATCCGTTGGGTTTTGCAGCAGGCGTTTTGTGACTTCCTCAATGTCGCCCGCATCCGTAAGCGTACTCATGATAAAAGCTCGGGTCCATAATACATGCTCCATCCACAGCCGTCTGAGAGTATTCATTAAGTCCATTTGTGCAGGCGTAATACAGACATCGTTGCGCATACCATCCCCCCCTAAAACATACTGGTTCATTGTATGTGCATCGATCCAAAATAACCCAAACGGCAAGGGGGTGTTCAAAATTTAGCTCAGTACTCTATTTTTCTTGCTGCGCCTTTTTCCACTGTTCCATCAGCTTCACCAGATCGCTTTCAAACACCAGCTCATCCGTTCCGGGAATGTCCTCCACGCCAATATCCACAAGGCACAAAGGCGGGAAGAGGACGCACCACCAGTTCTGGCCTTCGGCATTCCCAAGCTCCACCCGCAGCGCCTCATATTCGCCCGCAGGGTATGTCGTGCCGCCATACGTCTTATCTGGGAATTCCATCACGCCCAGGCGTAGCTGCGCGCCGTAGCCGCAGCCCTGCTCCTTTAAAACGCGGTTCACGGTTTCGAGCACCCCGCCGCCGCTGTTTAAAAGGAGTTTTTCTGCTTCTTTCAGCGAGCCTGCGGGCGCGAACTCCTTAATGAGTGCGTCCCGGACCAGAAGCTTCACGCGCTGATCTTCTTTGCTGTCGCTGTTGGCCAAAATATGCAGCCGCAGCACCTCCGGCGTGCCGTCTTTATGCAGCATCGTTTCCTGCGCCACAGTGGGTATGGATTGAAGCAGCGTAGGCGTGACCGCCTCGTGATAGAAAAACAGCATCAGTACAATGGCAAATGCCGTCGCAACCGGCCTGATGATACGCATATGTTCCTCCTGTGTATGGTATGTGTAGGAGTATGCACAGTTCTACAGCACTTTAGACAAACCAAAAAAGAAAAACTCCGCTTTCTTACAAGCGAAGTCTTGCTGGTGATGAATCCGTTTTTCAGTTCCTTACCCGCAAACCGTCAAAGGAACGCGCTGCGGCACTGTCTATATGGCTATACAGCGCGTCTGAGCATTACCGCCCAGGCGGACATCCTTTGCCCGTTCTGGAACGAAACGCCAACGTTTTCATACGTATCATCGTCTATCTGTATCAGCGTTTCCGTACCGGAATAAATGCCGTTTTCGGAGGTGTAGCAGGAAATGATCTTGTTGCCGATCACTTCAAACGTGCCTTCCAGCTTTCCGAGTGCGGGGTTCAAGGACTCCCAACGGATGGTCTCGGGGCTTCCCGTTTGCTGCAGGCGGTAGGCGTTTGTAAAGCGCACCGGCTGATCGAAGGCAACGCCCATAAATCCATCCAGCGACCACATTTGATCGGTATGGACAGCATCGCACCTGCCCGATAACGGATAGGTCACACCCTTATCGTCATAATAGAGACCATCCGCTTCCCATACGGCGCCATCATCAAAATAGGTGTGTTCCATTTCCCACGCCTCCCGAAAAAAGTTAATCGAGTTTCTTTCGCCCCACGGCCAGACGGCGCATGGCTTCCTCGCGCCCTAAAAGATACGCGATCTCAATTGCACCACCGGGTGTGACAAGCTTGCCCGCAAGCGCGATGCGCACCGGCCACAACAGCGTACCATTCTTCATACCCTTTTGCTCCGCCATGCCGATGAGCAGGGTATGCAGGGATTCCTCCGTCCATTCCGGCAGCGCGTTGAGCGCGGGGATGACCATATCCAGTACGGATTTTGAAACCGCAGCATCCGTCTTGCTCTTTTTGTTGGTAAACAGCTCCGCGTCGTAGCTTTCATCTAAAGCCGTAAAGAAATCCACCATCGGAGGAATCTGTGCAAACGTCTCCGTGCGCGGCTGCAATATGCGACACAGGACGCTTGTATCCATATGGCCGATGCCCGCCTCTTTGTAATAAGGCTCTGCATAGGCCGTGAACTCTTCCGGCGGCAGCGCGCGGATGTATTC
>JAEXTB010000183.1 GCA_023453725.1 Bacillota bacterium
GCACACAATATCGCAATTGGGATCAATACGCGCTGCGGCTGACGTTCCATTCCCGCTTCCCCTCCTTCTTCCCTTTATTCTTTGCAAGCTGCACAAAGGCAAAGCCCCTGCCTATTCATCCCCGTCGTTTTTCCCGCGAAGGATAATACGCCTGCGCAAATGAAACAGCTGCTCGATCATGCCCAAAAGCCCTAAGAACAAAATGCTCATGGGCAGCATCAGCACCACAAATATTAAAAACATCACAACAGTAGCGCTTGATTTGCTAAACTGCAGTACAAACATGACAACGCTCGCGCCCTGCACAACAAAGGGTATGCTTGCCAATACGGTTACGGCCATTGTAACGGCATCCATATTTGCAACACCAAAACCCGAAGCTGCAAACGCACCCGCCGCCATCACCACAACGCCTACGACAAACTCCCGGGGCACGCGCCAGAACGCAAACCGGCGCATGGGGTTGAGGGCAACGTCAGCCTTACGGCAGCGCCACACGCAAATGAGCAAGTTCACCAAGCTGGTTACGCCGCCCGCCATGCACAGCACGGCCGGCAGGTATACCGGCAGCCCGGCCGTAATGGCCCGCGCCGCTTCCTGCATCAAATTCGCCTGTTCCGCCGTGAGCATGCCCGAAACGCCCTGCGCGGAAGTAAGGGACTGCTCGAACACATCGGAAAACAACCTGGTAATGTGCTCGAACGCCACCCCGCCCGAGCGGATATCCGGCAGGCTGATCATCAGATAAAACGCAACGGTATAGAGCGCCGCGCCAAAAAACGCAGTATCAAAGTAGCCCTTGCCTTTTTTAAGCAGCTCTGCCGTAAGTATCGCCCATACGATGCTTGCACACGGTATCCATAATCCGCCAATGCCTGCTAACCAGTATGCGCCGGAAAGCGAAACGGCAGCAGAAACCACAAACGGCACAATACTGCCAGTCAACAGTAAATATCCAAACAATCCCCCCGTAAATAGCGCTAACGGAAAAAACGGTACGCTAAGCGCGCCCGCTGCACCGATCAGCAGCGCCTTGATTACGCCGGGCTTCTTTATACTCTTCTCCAAATCCGTTCTCCTGCCATGGTGATAACTTCCCATGTTTATTGTAAAGTGAAACGAAGCGGCTGTAAATGTTAATCCGTGTTTTCCATGCAGAATGCTCTATGAAAAATACAGGAAAACCCCTTGCCTGTTCTCTCCCGCCGCTCGTAATGATATTAGGTACTGATGAGTTTTAACAATACAAGGTCTTCTCGTGAATTGTTCAAACGCGTTAACTGCCGAGCGCTGCACGCAGTGCATGCAATGCCGGGCGAATGAGACGCTGCTCTTCGCCTGCAAGGAGCGCAGCAATCCGGCGTCGGGGCTGGGCTTTGATTGCCTGCAGCGCGCAATAAATCAAATGCGCATGGTCGGAAGCGAGCATGCTGCCTGGCAAAGGCGTCGCCTGTTCGCCCAATACATCCCGCATGCAAGAAATGCGCGAAAATAGAGTCTGCGGCCCGGCCAGCGTAAGGTCATAAAGTGCCGCCGCGCCGGTAAATGCGCTCATGTTCAGCTTCACCCGAAACAGTGCCGCATCCGCCGCATCGTCCCCGGCAACAGGCTTTAGGAAACCGTACGGAGCAACTGCATAGTGGCCCACGGTAATCACGC
Source organism: Bacillota bacterium (assembly GCA_023453725.1). GTDB lineage: Bacteria > Bacillota > Clostridia > Christensenellales > CAG-138 > JAEYLA01. The sequence continues at coordinate 1,660 of JAEXTB010000183.1, forward strand.
GCGTGCGCGGGTCCCTGTCTACTTTGCCGAATGTGCCGAATTGCCGGAATGCCAGGTTGTGTATGCCGGTCTCTTCCAGAAGTTCGCGTGCGGCGGCTTCCTCAAGTTCCTCTTCCATATCCAGAAATCCGCCCGGAAGTGCCCACTTGCCGATATTGGGATGGTCTTTCCGGCGGATCAGCAGCAGGGAAAGGGCGTAGTCTCTCTGCTCTTTTACCAGGCTGAATACAGCCATATCCACCGTAACGGACGGATGCTGATACCTGTTTGCATCGTACGCGGCGAGAAATTCCTCTAATGTCTGGCCCAAGCCGTTGCGTTCCATGGCGACTGGTTCCTTCGGCATATGTGTTTCCATGTCCTCCCCTTTTCCAATACAACCGTATCAGTAGACCATCCAGTCCGCCACATAGGCGCACAGGTAAAACAATTGCAGCAGCAAGAGCAGATAATAGGTCATCCACGCAGTACGCGGCCTGGTCAGGCGGCCAAGCGCAAACGCAAGCGGAAAACACGCCGTCAGATAGCGGGGAGCTGATAGCAGCCATGTTGCGCCCATACTTATGAAATAGTACGCCACAAAATAAGCGACATAGCTTGGCCGAAGGGCATAGGGCTGCCCGATGGTGACAGGCCCAGAATCCTCCGCAGGCCGCATCGCGCCTTCCTGCACGCTGGGCTTGCGTCTTTCCCGCAGGGCAAACACCATGACAAGCGGCGCACCAAACAGGAACACAAGGTTTGGAAGCCATAACCCAAGCGCAGCTTCCCTGCTCGCAGGCAGACTTTTCAACAATTCATTCATCTGGTAGGACGCAGTGTTGAAAAACCAGCCCGTCCGCTGGCTCCAATGTTCGCTCTGGTAGCGCAAAAACGTAAACGCGTCCCCGGTCAGGCTCTGATTGATCGCAAGGTATGCAAAGAACCCCACTGGAATCAGCAGCAGCGCCCACGCGCGCATCAGGAAAAACCCCGTCCATTTGCCCGTTTGGCGTTTTTGCCGGACAGCGTCCCCAATCAGTTCTACCGCCACCGGCGCAAGAAGGACAAGGCCCAGCACCCTTGTAAACGAGGCGAGCGCGCCAAGCGCGCAGGCCGCCCAATAGTATTTTTTTCTGGTCAGCAGCATCACCGCGACGGAAAGCAGCAAAAACAGCGAATCGCTCATCGGTGCGTTGAATAAAAA
>JAEXTB010000249.1 GCA_023453725.1 Bacillota bacterium
CGCACCGGTATAGAGCTGAAAATACTTCCCGCGCTGCGCAATGAGGTCGTCATGATCCCCGCGCTCTATGATATGGCCGTTTTCCAGCACCATAATGGCATTGGCGTTGCGTACGGTGGACAAACGGTGAGCAATGACAAATACCGTGCGCCCCTGCATCAGCTGATCCATGCCCTTTTCAATGAGCGCCTCGGTACGCGTATCGATAGAGCTTGTGGCTTCATCCAGTATCAGCACCGGAGGATCGGCAAGCGCAGCGCGGGCTATAGCCAGAAGCTGCCGCTGGCCCTGGCTCAGGTTGGCGCCATCGCCGGTAAGCATAGTATCATACCCTTCGGGCAAATGGCGGATAAAGGAGTCTGCGTTTGCCAGCTTTGCCGCGCGCTTGATCTCCGCATCCGTAGCGTCAAGCCGCCCGTAGCGGATATTCTCCATGACCGTACCGGTAAATAAATGCGTATCCTGCAGAACGATTGCGAGCGAGCGCCTGAGGTCCGCCTTTTTGATGTCGTTGACGTTGATGCCGTCGTACAAAATCCGCCCGTCATTGACGTCATAGAAACGGTTGATCAGGTTGGTGATTGTCGTTTTACCCGCACCTGTCGAGCCTACGAAAGCGATCTTCTGACCCGGCTTCGCGTACAGCGTCATATCTTCAAGAACCGGTTTCTCCGGGACATACCTGAAGTCCACGTCCTCAAGCCGTACATCGCCGCACACTTCCGTATAAGCAACCGTGCCGTCCTGAGCAATCCGCTTCCACGCCCATGTGCCGGTACGCCGTGTGCTTTCCCGCATGGATCCGTCTATATCCTTCTCCACATAGACAAGCGTGACCGTGCCTTCATCATTTTCCGGTTCCTGGTCAATCAGCTCAAATATGCGTTCCGCCCCGGCAAGCGCCTGGAGCACCGCGTTAAACTGCTGGGATACCTGCACGATTGGCTGCGAGAACGAGCGCGTGTACTGCAAAAACGCCGCAAGCGTACCAATATCAAGCCCATAGCTGACCGCGAGCAATCCTCCGGTCATTGCGGTGAGCGCATAATGCACATAGGAAAGGTTGTTCATCACAGGCATCAGGATACTGGCAAACGTATTTGCGCCTCGCGCGGACTTATAGAGCTCGTCATTGAGATGATCAAAGCGGCCCTTGACTTCCTCTTCGCGCGAGAACACCTTGACCACCTTCTGGCCTTCTATCATTTCTTCAATGTATCCGTTGGCGGCGCCGATGGCCTCCTGCTGCCTGCGGAAATACATGCCGCTGCGTTTGCCCAGCGCCTGCACCGACCAAAGCATGATGCCGAGCATCACAACCACCAGCACGGTAAGCACAGGACTCAGAATAATCATCATAACAAACACACTGACTACCGTAAGCGTGGAAGAAATAATCTGCACGAAGCTCTGCCCTAAAAACTGGCGCAGCGTGTCCGTATCGTTGGTATAGCGGCTCATGAGCTCGCCGTGGGTGTGCGCGTCAAAATACCTGAGCGGCAGCTTCTGCATGTGCGCAAACAAATCGTTGCGGATGCTGTTGAGTGTTCCAACGGATACATTGATCATCAACCGGTTGTAGAGATACGCTGCAGCAACGCCCACAACGTAGATTGCGCCGATGCGCAACAGCATGATAGCAAGCGGCGTCAGATCTGGGTTTTTCTGGCCGACCAACGGCAGTATATAGTCGTTAATCAGCGGCTTTAAAAAGTAAGATCCAGCTACGGAAGCGACTGTGCTGATGAGCACGCTGATCAGTACGATCACCAGCTGTATTTTATATGGCTTGAGGTACCCCACAATGCGCTTTAACGTGCCCATTGCGTTTTGGGGACCCCTGCCCTTTCCACCCATTTTGTTCTGTTCAGGCCTTGGCATATTCGTCCACTCCTTTGCGCTGGGAAGCGAAGACTTCGCGATAAATTTCGCTGTTTTGCAAGAGTTCCTCATGGGTGCCCACCGCGCTCACGCGCCCTTCATCGAGCACAACGATCTGATCCGCATCCATAATGGATGCGATGCGCTGCGCGATAATGATGGTGGTCATTCCTGAAAGCTCCTGCTTGAGTCCGCTGCGGATGCGGCGGTCCGTATCCGTATCCACCGCGCTTGTGCTGTCGTCCAATATCATAATCTTGGGACGCTTGATGAGCGCGCGGGCAATACAAAGCCGCTGCTTCTGTCCGCCGGAAAGGTTGACGCCGCCCTGGCCAAGATCCGTTTCATAGCCATTGGGGAAACTCATGATAAAGTCGTGCGCCTGGGCAATGCGGCAGGCCCTCTCAATCTCTTCCTCCGTTGCGTCCACGTTGCCCCATTTGAGGTTTTCTCGTATGGTGCCGGAGAACAGAACGTTGTTTTGCAGCACAATGGCAACACTGTCCCGCAGTGCCTTTAAATCGTAACTGCGCACATCGTTGCCGCCCACAAAAACGCCGCCCGCTTCTACATCATAGAGACGCGGGATCAGCTGTACCAGTGTGGTCTTAGCGGAACCCGTAGCGCCCATGACGCCGACCGTCTGCCCTGCCGGGATGGTAAGGTTGATGCCGTTTAGCGTCGCCTCGCCCGAGCCTGCGCTGTAACGGAAGCGCACGTCTTTGTATGCAACGCTGCCATCCGGCACATCCCGTATGCCGTCCTTGGGATTGACGATATCCGTCTTCTCCTCCAGCACCTCCGCAATACGTGCAAAAGAGGCGCGGGTAATGACGATCATCATAAATACCATGCCCATCATCATCAGAGACATCAGTATCTGGGTGGTATAGCTGACAAAGCTCATCAGATCGCCGGTGAGCATTGTGCCGTTGATGATGCGCACGCCACCAAACCAGGAGATGGCAAGCATACATCCGTACATCACAAACATCATGGCAGGCATAATCCAGATGACAATGCGCTCTGCCGCATACTGCAGCGACATTACCTGGGTAGATACCTCTCGGAATTTTTCCGTTTCGTGGTTTTCACGCACAAACGCTTTGACCACGCGGATGCCAATGAGGTCTTCCTGGACGTTGCGGTTCATTTTGTCGTACTCGGCCAGCATCTTCTTAAACCGCGGATAGGCGTAGGACATGACAAACGCCAGCGTTCCGCCAAGCACGGGCACCGCAACCAGGAACACCGTTGCAAGTTCCGTATTGATGGAAACGGCCATGATGACCGCGAACACCAGCATGACCGGCGCGCGCACCGCAAGGCGCAGCGTCATCATAAATGTATTTTGTACACTGGTAACGTCGGTAGTGAGCCTTGTCACAAGGCTTGCCGTGCTGAATTTGTCAACGTTGGAAAACGAAAAATCCTGTATCCTTGCAAACAACCCGCGCCTGAGATTCTGCGCGAACCCTGCGCCTGCCGTTGAAGAAAGGCGGGAGGTCAGCATACCAAAGCACAGCGAAAGAAACGCCATACCAATCATAATAAGGCCGATTTGCGTGATGTATGCAATATCCTTGTTTGCAATGCCGATGTTGATGATGCGTGACATCAGAAAAGGAATGGTCACCTCCATGGCCACTTCCAATATCATCGTAATCGGCGAAAGTATGGTTTGCTTTTTGTATGCGCCCAAGTAGCGCATGAGCGTTTTTAGCATGCTTATTTCTCCCCCAGTTTGTTTCCATGCATTTTGCGTTTGAGCTGCATGAGCGACATAAAATCCAATTGATCCACATCCAGCCTGGCGTGCTGTGCGGCGTTTGTGACCAATTTTCCGAGCAGAGAGGACAGTTTATCCATCTCCTCATCGGAAAGAACGGAAAACACTTTTGCATCCATCTCAATAAACTTTTGCTTACATGCCGCAGACACCTGCTCCCCTTTTGCTGTTAAATACAGCCGGTTGCAGCGCTGATCCTCCTCCGTCTGCTTTTTTAAAAGCGCGTCCCGCTGCATCCGCTTTGTGGATTGCGCGACCGAAGACGGGGATACGAGCAGGGCTTCCGCGATCTGCACTTGCGTGCACCCCGGATTTTGCCGGATATATTCAAGCACGGGAAGCTGGCCGCGGTACAGCGGCAAAGATTCCGCCGCCTTGCGGTGCAACACCCGCCGCAGGCAAAAAAGCTGTTCGAGCTGCAGCACTGCGTCCAAGTGACGTTCGGGCATTTTCATCCTCCTCATTTAGTGAAGTGCTTCATTGTTACGCACTTACCTATTATGCTCCTGCAAATTTTTATTGTAAAGAGGCGAATATGTCGCAAATGTTAAAAAAACGTACCAGAATTGTCATAACGCCGTATGCAAATTCCATCTGTGTTGTTACAATATTCCATGTATATTCTTGCAATATACCCGCTTGGTGGTATACTGTATATTATTTTTCGGGGAGGGTCGCCGGTGAGGGAATTTGATGTAAACAGCGGGTTCATGTATTTGATGGCAGGTATCATCGTAGCATTTGTGCTGTCTCAATCGGTCTTTTTTCTGGTAAAGTCCTGGCGCCGGGCAAAAGTACTGGGCATGCAGTCTTCCATTTTGCGGAGCACCGTCATTTCCAGCGCAATATTTTCAATTGCGCCCGCAATCGCCATACTGCTTGGCGTCATTACGCTGAGTAAATTCCTAGGGCTGCCGCTTCCCTGGATCAGGGAAAACATCATCGGTGCGCTTACATATGAACTTCCCGCGGCGCTCGCAGGCGCCGCCGCGACGGGCGCGGATACCACCAAGGCCATTACCGATCCCCGCGCTTTTTCCACAATTACATGGGTCATGTCCCTGGGCATTTTACCCGGCCTTATTCTTGTTCCGTTATTCGCCAAGAAGATCCAGGGCGGTGTTATGAAACTGAGCATGAAGGATAAAAAATGGGGCGATCTGTTTTTATCAGCACTCTATGTCGGCATGATCGCAGCCTTCCTCGGTATGGTGTTTAAGGATATCAACACCGGGCTTGCCGGGTGGGTTCCGGTATTTGTTATGCTTGTGTCCGCCGTTGTGATGGGGATCATCGGCATACTGATTAAAAAGTGCAAAATGGCATGGCTCGAAGAATATGCGCTGCCTTTGAGCATGCTCTTCTCCATGGCGGCCGCCATTCCGCTCACAAACTGGATCGGCTAAAATAAGGAGGGACGATTATGAAAAGAGAACTTTCCTATATTGATTCCGTACACCGCAGCGGCCGCATCTGGGTACTTTGCGCGCTGCTTATGATGATTGCGCTGCCTTCTGCCATCAGTACCTATTATGACTCCTGGCCCATCCCGAGCCAGCTGCTGGCGGGTTTTATGGCGGTAGCGCCCATATTCTGGACGGTAGGCACCATTGAAGTGTTCACCTATACGCCGATGCTTGGCGCAAGCGGCACTTACCTTGGGTTTGTGACCGGCAACCTGACAAGCCAAAAGGTCCCCTGTGCGCTCAATGCGATGGAAGCCGCAAAAGTGACGCCGGGATCAGAGGAAGGTGAGGTCATCTCCTCCATTGCCATCGCCACCAGTACCATCGTCACCTCCCTGATACTGGCCGTAGGCGTGCTTCTTCTCTCCCAGCTCAGGCCCATTCTGGAGGCTCCCGTACTTGCGCCCGCGTTTGCGAGCATCCTTCCCGCGTTGTTTGGCGCGCTGGGCGTGGTATTGATCTCAAAGAACTGGAAGATTGCCATCGCACCTCTTGCCGTCATGCTGCTGCTGTTCATACTCATTCCCGCGCTTTCAAACGCCGTTGGCGTGCTTGTACCCGTAGGTGCGCTGATCGCGCTGGGAGCGGCTCGGATCTTATATGTAAAGGGGCTGATCTGACATGTGGTGGATAATCCCTCTTTTGCTTGCTGCGTTCTTTGCGCTGCTTATTGTACGTGCGCTGCTGTTTAAGCCCAAATATAAACCCGCGCTCAACCCCGCCCCTGTGGCTGTGGACGAAGCGCACGCATATGAGAGCCTCTCCCGTATGGTACAGTGCAGGACCGTTTCCTCCTATGATAAATCCATGGAGGATGGCGATGAGTTTGTGAAGTTCCACGAGCTTTTAAAAGAGCGCTACCCGCTGCTTCACGCGGCGTGCCCGCCGGAGCATATCGGCAGGCGCGGGCTTTTGTTCCATTGGAAAGGCAAAAGCGGCGCAGAGCCTTCCGTTTATATGTCCCACTATGACGTCGTGCCTGCAGAAGAGGCCGCATGGCAGAAGCCGCCCTTCTCTGGCCTCCGGGAAAACGGCGAGATCTGGGGACGCGGAACGCTTGATACCAAATGTACGCTGTGCGCTGCGCTTGAATCTGCAGAACTGCTATTAAAACAGGGATTTGTGCCCGAGAACGATATCTATTTCTCCTTCGCCGGGAATGAGGAAATTGCGGGTACGGACGCCCCCGATATTGTAGAAACCCTGCGCGCGCGCAATATTACCCCGGCACTGGTCGTGGATGAAGGCGGCGCTGTGGTAAGCGGAATATTCCCGGGCCTTGCAAGCCAATGCGCCCTCATCGGCACCGGCGAAAAAGGTATGCTCAACCTGGAGTTTAAGGTCACAAGTACGGGCGGCCACGCTTCCGCTCCCCCGCCGCATACGCCGGTGGGTGTACTCGCTTGTGCCGTTACCAAGGTGGAGAAAAAGCCCTTCCCGCGGCAGATGCCCAAGCCCACCGCAGAAATGTTTGATACGCTCGGGCGCTATTCTTCCTTTGGCTACCGGCTGCTGTTTGCGAACCTCTGGTGCTTCCAAGGACTATTGGACACTTTCGCCCGATCTAAGGGCGGCGAACTCAACGCGCTTATGCGCACCACCTGCGCGTTTACCATGATGCAGGGCAGCAGCGCCACTAACGTCATCCCACCGTCCGCCACCGTAGGCGCAAACCTCAGACTATTGGGTACAGAAACCATGGAAAGCGCGGTGGAGTACATCCGCAGCGTCATACGGGATGATTCCGTAGAACTCCGCGTGATACACGGCATGAACCCCTCTCCGCATTCCCGCACGGATACCGAAGGTTGGAGGCGGCTTACGCAGGCCGTGGCAGAAACTTGGCCGGATGCCATCGTTTCCCCCTACATGATGTTTGCATGCAGCGATTCGCGGCACTATTGCCGCATCAGCGAAAATGTGTTCCGCTTCTCTGCCATGCGTCTTTCGGCAGACGACCGGAAACGCATCCACGGAAACGACGAGCGTATCACAGAGTTACAATTAAAAGAAGCCCTGGCGTTTTATCTACGGATTTTGCAGAAGAGCTAAAAAACGATTGCTTGCGTTTGATGCCTCACTGAACTTCCGGCTAGCTCCATCGCCCACAGGGTGCGTCACCTCCGCCTTGAGCCCGGGGCATCCGCAAGCGTATGCCCGTTTCGGCCTGCAAACGGTCCACCGTTCAGCCCACAGTTCGGCATGATCGTGCTGCGTCGCCGTAAACGGCTTCCTTGCGCTTCCTGCCTCACTGGGCTTACGCTTCGCTTCATCGCCCACAGGGCGCGCTCAGCTACGCCCCATTACCGATTGATATTTAGTGAGGCAGATAACACAAATACGCCCAATAGCTCCAAACAAAACAGCACCCATATTAGGTGCTGTTTTGTTTGGAGCTGATGAACAGATTCGAACTGTCTACCCTCCCACAGTTCGAAATAGTCGCGGCACTCACCGCGGGAGCGGGTTCCTTCCGCTCCTTTTCTTACTGGGCTTTCGCCTCGCTTCTCCCCGCACTGCGGGCGCTCGGCTTTGCCTTCGGCCCGGGGCATCCGCAAGCGTATGCCCGTTTCGGCCTGCAAACGGTCCACCGGACCGTTTACTGCCTTCAGCACCGGCCTCAACCCCATTACCGATTGGCAACTCGTAAAGTGGACGGTGTGGATATTGCCTCAATTCCAAAACGAAAAGACACTCCATTGGAGTGTCTTTTCGTTTTGGAGCTGATGAACAGATTCGAACTGTCTACCTCCTCATTACCAATGAGGTGCTCTACCGACTGAGCTACATCAGCATGTCTGTTTTTCAGGGCAACGATGATATTATAGCGAAACCGGGTGCGGTTTGCAAGCCTTTTTTTGATATGTATACAGGAGTGTAGTAATGGAAAAAGAGGGGCGCGGATACCGCGCCCCTCCTGATAACGAATGGTTCTGCTTAGTCAGTTGCTCATGGGAAGGATATCGAGCTTCTGTGCAAGATCGCAGTCGAGCACGTAGCATTGACCCAGCGTATAATCGCCGGTACCGTCGATATATCCCTGCCATTGCTCGTTGGTGAGATAAAGCACGGTGGAATCCCATGCGGCCTCATTCATATCCATGGGGAGCGTTGTGGTTTCAATCAAGAAATACTCGCCCGTGCCGGGCCAGGTCTCTACTGCCACCTGCGCATGTCCCGGCGGGAAAATCAGCATGACGTGCATGCCTGCTGACTGCAGGGCGGAAGCCATAAGCAGGGAGGTTTCAATGCAGATGCCGCTCTGGCTCTCCATGACGTCGTCGGGCAGCATGACGCGCTGCTGGGCTTCACTGCTGATTGAGAATGCAGCATTGTTGTAGCGCACAAGGGCGATATCGCTCATGGCGCCCTGTATCGCTACCGCCTGCAGCCAGGTGTTCCACATGGGATTTTCCCAAATGCCGTAATCCTGGTAACCGACAATTGAGTTTGCGCTGCCTTCGGAAATATAGGCGAGATAATCGACCGCCTGGCGCTTTAATTCCAACACGCCCTCGGCTTCCGGCGTCATCCATGCAAGGATGTTATCGGTATTGCTGTCGCCCATTTCCTCAGTCCACCAGACAGCGTCATAC
>JAEXTB010000036.1 GCA_023453725.1 Bacillota bacterium
ATAATAGGGTAATTTAGAAACTTGCAGGGCGTCTTTCTTTTCGAATAAAGAAGGATGTCGGATGTGCACGAATATATTCTCCCTTGATTCTTTTGGAATTTATTAGAAATGATAGAATTCGTCAAAATAACAGTTTTACCCCCTGTTTTCTTCATCGACTTCAGCGCGAATTTGCACTAAACTGTTACGGTGAGGTGGTGATGAAATTGCAGGATTATGAGACGCTCTATTTTCAGTTGTTCAATAAGATCACGGATGTCATACAGGAGTTGCAGGATGTACAAAGGCAGGTAGAAGACGCGTATATCTCAATGAACTCTAAAAATGACGTGCCGGATAAACCGACGTTGCCTTTGTTGTACTATCCCATCAAAGACAAGCGCGTTTCCGTCAGCCGTGATCAGGCGGATTGCCATTGAACAAAGTTCCCAGAAAACGCCGCTATGCACCTGAGCGCCATGCAAAGGGCGTTTTTTCTTTTTTTGGTTGTTCTTGCATCCAACGAAAGCATTGGCGTATAATGGGAGAAATTTCTTTTAGGAGGGCCAGCCATGCTGCTTTCGGAAAAACAAATCATACTAAAGGACGGCACGCCGTGCCTGTTGAAAACACCGCAGCCCAAAGACGCGGCTCTCTTTCTGGAGCTTATGAAAACCACGTCAGAACAGACACCGTTTATGCTGCGTTACCCTGAAGAAATTACTTTGACCTTAGAGGAGGAGCGAGACTTCCTGGAACAAAAATGCGCCCATCTGAAAAGCGGGTTTCTTTCCGCGTGGGTGGACGGCAAGCTTGCCGGAAACGCGTCCTTTTATCCGGCAGGCCCGCATAGCAAGGTTTTGCATCGGGCTGTCTTTGGCATCGCCATCAGAAAGGAATATTGGGGGTTGGGCCTTGGCAAGCTTCTTACGGAAGAAATCATCAGCGCTTCGAGGTCTGTTGGATATGAACAACTTGAGTTGGAAGTGTCAGTGAACAATACACGTGCCATCCGGCTGTATGAAGCCTGCGGCTTTGTGTGCTACGGGACGCGCCCAAATGCGTTTAGATACAAAGACGGCAGCTACGCGGATGAACACCTGATGGCGATCAAACTGTAGCTGCCGGAACGATTTTTTTCTATAGGCGGCGTTTAAAGCTTCATGGCCGAAGCAAGCTTATCCGCCAGGAAGGACATATCGTCAATGGCCTCCGCGTTGGGCCGTAACCGCGCCCGTACGCTGCCGATCACTTTGTAGCCAAGGCCAATAAGCCGCTGCTCCACCATGGGCACCGCTTCCCCGCTCCAGCCATAAGAGCCGAATACCACCGCAGTGCGTCCGCGTACAACAGGCACCGAGACATGGGCAAGCGCCGTCCAGACGGGCGGCAGGGCATCCGCATTGACCGTGGGGGTCCCAACCGCCAGCACATCCGCCTGATGGACGCGGGATGCCACTTCCCCGAGGCTAAGATCGGCGATATCGGCCATGTCCACTTCCGCGCCGCGCAGCTTGAGATCTTCTGCCAGCTTATCCGCCAGCGTGCGCGTATATCCATAGCACGTCACATAGCCAATGAACACGCGCTTTCCGGTAAGCGGCTTGCTTTCCGCCGCCCATGCGCGGTAAAGTTCGACAGCCGCCTGCGGATCTTTGTCCAACACCGGCCCGTGGGAGGGCAATATGGCATTGAATTTGGGGAGTTTCAGCTCGTCCAGATGCGCCACCGCCCGCGCAACGTGCGTGGCAAACGGACTCATGATGCAGTCGTAATAGTATCTGCGGGCTTCTTTGAATATTTCATCGGTCTGGCTTTCCACCACGTGTTCGGCAGCAAAATGGCAGCCGAACGCATCGCAGGTAAACAGCGCGCCGGAGGAGTCTTCATAGGTGAATATGGTATCCGGCCAATGCAGGAACGGCGCCATAATAAAGCGCAGCTTGCGGCCGCCAAGATCTATGACATCGCCCTCCTTGACAACGTCTATCGGAAGTTCCGAATTCGCGATATGCGGCAGGTACAGCGAGGCGGGCTTAGAGGTGAGTATGCGCGCGTTGGGCGCAAGCTTCACCAGCTCCGCGATGGAGCCTGAATGGTCCGGTTCAGTATGCTGGAGTATAATATAATCAATCTTCGCAGGATCAACAAGCTGGCGCACAAGCGCCAGACTTTCTTCTAAAAATCCATCCTTAACGGTATCAATCAATGCAGTTTTTTCGCTGCCCTGCACCAAATACGCATTGTAGCTGGTGCCGTATTTTGTTTCCATGACAACGTCAAAGCGCCTGAGGCTCTCGTTGAGCGCCCCTACCCAGTGGATACCAGGGAAAATTTGAACCGGCTTGTTTGGATGTTTCATCGTCTGTACCTCACTTTTGATTGGTTGATATGCTCCCACTCAACTTTAGTATAAACACGTTCTATTACAAAAAACCCAGCGATGCAAGATTTTTCTTCATTGCACATTATTATAGCACAGTGCGCGGCTTATTCTAAAGGAATATTGCCGCATCGCTTTTTGCTCCATACGTCAGGATGAAATATTCCGCGCGGCACTTGACAGGGGCGGCGTGCGATGCTACAATCTTCACATAATCGGTCAGCCGACCGACAAGCATGTGAGGTTTTTATGGCACAAAAAAATGCAGAAGTCGAAAGCACGCGGCAGGGGATACGCCAAACCGCTTCCGCACTTTTTATGACAGGAGGCGTGCATGCCACAAGTTTGGCGGATATTGCCAAGGCCGCCAAGCTTTCTAAAGGAACACTGTACTACCATTACCCCACAAAAGAGTATCTCGTGCTGGATATCGCAGAAGAGCACTTCGGTCATATGACCGATTCAATATTCGCCTGGATCGATTCTTTGGCGGACGGCATACCCGCGCAGGAAGCCCTTCATGCACTGACCGATATGCTGTTGCAGGACGCAGACTCCATGCGGCTGCACTTCGCTTTGATGAGCGAGGCGCTCCGCGAAGAGGGGGCTTTGCGCAAGCGCGTTGCCGCCAAGCAGCGCGAATGGGCTGTGATGCTCGAGGTAGGTTCGCTGCGCATGACGGAACCGGGTGCCCAGCGGTTCCGCACCTACAGCCGCGCATACTTGGCGCTGCTGGACGGATGCGCGTTGCACCAGCTGTTGACCGGACACCTGGATGTGGACATATTGCTCAAATTATTGACGGAGGAGTAAGCATGAACACGGAAAAACAAATTCCATGCGATGGCAGCATACTAGTCGCGGGCGATTCTATCGCCAAAGGCGTTTGTTATGACTCGGCGCGCAAGCGGCATGTGCTGCTGCCCAGCGCGTTTTGTGCGCAGGTGACAAAGCTGATCAAGCCTGCGGTAGAGAACATTTCCCGTTATGGATACAAAAGCGGAGAGCTGCTGAACGCATTGGTGGAAAGCCTGAAACGAAAAAAAGAGCCGCCGTCTATTGTAGTGCTTGAAGTGGGCGGCAACGATTGCGCGTATGATTGGGACGCCGTCGCCCGTGACCCGCTTGCGCCGCATATCCCAAATACGCCGCTCGAAGAATATGAAGGCAACCTGCTGCAGATGGTGGGTGCCGTAAAAGAGGCAGGCGCACAGCCCATAC
>JAEXTB010000016.1 GCA_023453725.1 Bacillota bacterium
GTGACACCCTGCACCGGTATGCTCCGGCGTCCGCCAGGACAAGGCTGGGTATACGCAATGTTCTCTCGGTTTCACCGGATAACGGGGAACTGTCTTTATACCATTGATAAGAAATATCCCCGGTAACTGCTACTGCTTCAATCTCTAAGTCCAGAGCATCCCCTTCAACCTTGGCCATGCTGGAGGGAACGTCTTTCGTAATCATCGGCTTTTGCTCAATCGTCACAGCACACGTTTGACTATCTCCATATCTTGTGTGAGCACCGAAGGAGTTCGTCACCCGGCAATGGTACGCACCGGCGTCAGTTAACTGTGCATTCGGAATGTACAGTTCTGGCGCGGTTTCCCCGGGGAGAAGAGCACCGTTCTTGTACCAGGTATACGAGAGTGTTCCGTCAGGACTGGAGGCCGTAACGGAAAGAGCAAGCTCCAGGGATTCGATCAGTCCTTTGGCAGAAGGAAGATCCGTTGTAATTTGCGGTGCGTTCTCCAAAACGGTAATTTCGCATGTTGCGCTGTCGATGGTCTTCTGCGACAAAATGTATGTGTTGGTAATCCTGCAGAAGTATTCTCCGGAATCCTCCATAGCGGATTCAGGTATCGTCAGGGTGGAAGCTGTCTCACCGGCAAGTGGCGCTCCATCCTTATACCACTGGAATGTCAGGTTTCCCTCGGGAACGACGGCCGAAACGGAAAGGGTCAGTTCGTGCCATTCGATGATCTCTTTGTTGGCCGGTAAATCAAGTACAATGTTTGGCACTTCGGCCTCTTTTTGCACAGTAACGTTACAAGCAGTACTGTTTGCACTGACTGTTTGCCCCTGGATTGTGTTCGTCACGATGCACTGATACTGACCAGCGTCGGAAAGCCCAACACTTTCATTTCCGTAAACTGTTGCATCTGGCCATTCCAAGGGTGCACCGTCCTTATACCAATGATAAAAAAGATCCCCATCCTCAACCTGGGCGTTTACCTTCAATGTAAGGGTATCACCCTCCACCATGGCCAAGGAGGATGGAATATCCAACGTTATTTCTGGCAAGGGAACCGGCCTAGCCGCAACGGTGACTACCATTGGACTGGTAAACCAGGTATCTCCATTATCAAGCGAGGCCCGCACTTCGTATGTAGTGGTGTTGGCATAATCCCAACTATCGGAAATGGAAAGAGTGGCATGCTGTACGGTATCGCTGCCGTTGGTCCTGCCTGTGATCCTTTCATCTTCGGCTTCGGCTACTACAACCATGCCATTGGAGAGATTGTATCCGTAGGAATACACCTCAACGTCTCCACCTCCATGATTGAAAGACGTAGGGGCTACAGTTACGCTGGTAATAATCGGCGTCTTATTACGCTCCACGGTAACAGAATCAGTGAAGCTGCTCCATGTGACGCCGCCGTTCCAAGAGGCTTTGATGGTATACGGCTTATCCTGCGTATAGCTTACGTTGGCCGGAAAAGAGAGTGTTACGCTCTGCGCTGTGCCGTTGCCAGTTGTGCTACCGCTCAAAATCTCGGTGGCTCCGTCATATACATTCACGGAGATCCCGCCGGGAAGATTTACGCCGGACACGGTAATGGTATTGTTCCCTCCCGTATGGAGCATGCTCGGCTGGGCCGCTGCTATCCCGGCAATGTAGGGAACCACAACAGCGGAGCTTACAGTATAGGAACTTTCAAGACCAGGCGTATCATATGCCTTTACCCGGTATTGGACGCTTGTCCAACCCTCGGAGATCGTATCCTGGTATGAGGTTACATTGGCATTCCTAATAACACTCCATGCACCACCATTGACGCTACGCTCCAAGATGTACCCCGCCAGATTTCCGTCTGCGTCTACGGAGGTAGTCCAGCTCACATTAATGTTATTCCCGCTGCGCGTGGCCGTGATCGTGCCGGGAGCAGAAGGCGCGGTGTTCAACAGGATCTCCCCGGTATCCGCGACCAACAGGTCATCTGGAAGAACAATCAAAGGAAACATAAAGTATCCCGCATATACTTTATAGTTTTCAATGATTGTCCCGCTTGTTGTAATCTTGGCGCTGTACATCTCATCGTATCTATTCGCAGAACGAGTGAGGTATGGCCCGGGGTTCAGATAGTCACTTCCCATTATTCTGGTGCTACTGTTAAAGTAAGCGATAGGAGAACCGTTACTGCGGTAGTTGGAATGAGATAACCCAAGTTCAGTAATAGAAAAGGTAAACACATCGCGTACTGCATATTGCTGATCACAATACATATTGATTGGCTGTAGCTTTTCTATAAGTCCACTTTCAAATTTTTGTTTTTGGAAGGTTGTTAACCACTGATCCAGCGCGCTTCCGAAGTATGGGCCTTGTGCTATTCCATTAAAGAGCCAACCATCTCCATTTCCGGCAGTGCCTTTCTGCCGCATGAGAAGCGTTCCGGGATTCTCCTCGTAATACGTCTGGATGACAACGTAGTTTTGGTAAACACCATTTTCCTTGATCTTCACGATAGACCCGACTGGCTTGGTGCCGAGTGTTGTAATCGCCTTTCCCGTTATAGGAAACATGGATAGGCACATAATGAATGCAAGAACCAAGCACCCGAACCGTTTGGATGAATTCTGATTCATACTAAATCCTCCTTTTATTTTCTATATAGAAAAGAGCCTCGTCCCCAACGCTCTTTTTGTTTTCATACTCATTTCTAAAGGATTGTGCTTAAAAATCTGGAGCGGTAAATCGGCATCGTAGTGCCTTTTTCCTTTCAGTCGGTAGCCGCTCTCCCACGGCGAGTGGGAGGCCAGAACGCGCGTGCGCGGGACTGGGCAAGCATGGCATTTTGCCTCCCGTTGGGCGGCCAAATGCCGACTTGTTAGGGGTGACACCCCTAAAACCCCTGTTGAAATTGACCTGCAACAAATGAAAAACCGGAACGCTTACCGCTCCGGTTCGTCACGCATTTTTGAGTGTTTTTCCTTCTCAGCCGGTTGCGTCTTTTCGGCCGCAGCCTGCTCCGGGGAGAGGGCTTCCTGCTGCCGCTCTGCTGTGCGCATCTGACGTTCAGCGTATTCCACCTCTTTGTAAAGAGTGTTTGCAGACTTCTGCGTATAGACGAGCATGTTGCGTTTATATTTGGTATCCTCAAGATTCTGAGCATCCTTTACAACACTTTCGAGCAGCATTTCAATGTTCTCGTCATAGCGCACGGGAACACCGGCAGCTTCGCAGAATACAATTGCGCCGCAAATTTCCACGCTGGTATACTTACTAAAGTTTCTCCGGTCGCGTTCGGCAGCAATACTGCCCAGGGCCAAACCGAATATAGTATTTCCAAGCTCCAGATCATCCCGCACATGAATTGCGCCATCCTGGTAGGTGCCGCCGATTGCAGCAGGAACATCGTTGTCCGCTATGAGCTCTATACCCTTGTCATGGATTGACTGGATCATTGCGGCCAACATTTTTGATTGATCAAAAGCCAATGCTCTCTCGGCGTAAACCGGTCTGCCTTCGGTCTGCGAAATATCGAAGAACGGTTTTGTCGTAAAGAATTTATCATCCTTGCCGTCTTCCCTTTGATATTCCTCGCCGACGATGACACGAAGGCTCTTTTCATTTTTCCGGACGCTTCGCTCAATGTCCTTCCACTGGTCAAAGGTTTTGAGCATTGAGAAATCATCGCGCTGCGTCTGCAGATAGAGAACGTTGTTGGCACTCATCTTAGGGTTGCGAGCCTGAACCTTTAAGAAACGGTACAGCTCAACACTAGAGGAAAGCACAGTCTCAGTCCTCTCGTTGATCGCATCCCACATGGCCGTATACTCGCCCTTTTTCATTGCTTTGAATTCTTCACTGGTCATGGTCGGAACAAATACGGGTCTGGCCTCTGCGGACTTTTGGATCAAATCATTAAGTAATGACATGTGGATATTTCCTTTCTGTTATAATGGCGTTGTGATATTTGGGAACGCAGTGTTTTTTAGCACAATGGAATCACCCTCTCTCTAAATCAAAAACGGCCCGCTTTTGCGGCGCGATGCTTTTTAAATAATCGTTGTAGTCCTTTTCCCGCGGGGGAGGATTGATGGTTACTGAGAGATCCGGGAAATCCTTTTCCAAGTTTTCTTTTATCCTGGGCATGCGCCGGATGAGTCCGGCCTCATCGTTGTCATAACAAAGAAGAACTTCTTTTGTTTCCGGATGCGTCGAAAGAAATTGCCGGATCGGGATCTCAGTTGTTCCGGAGCCGGATAACCGGTTGATATTGCTCCAGTTATTCGGATCTTCCATGTAATGTAGTGTTGCATGTGAAAGAGCATCAATCGGGCTTTCAAAAACAGCGACAGTAGAGCAGGGCTGTTCGGCGGCCGGCAGAAAAAAGCCATAAGCTTTATCGCTGCTCTCAACATCATTTTTAAAGTTGCCATATGTTCCACGTTGGGACGCAAACTTAGAGATGCCATTTTCATCATGGCCAACGAAAACACAATTGTGGTGGTCTTTGCTTTCGTAAATAACGCCTGCACGGACGCAAGCCTGAATGATTTCCTTCTGGATGCAGCGTGCCATGAGATAAGCAAACACGCGTCGGTTATCATGGTACGCTGCAGGCAATGCAAAAGGCTTCTTTTCTCTAGGAGCGTGATCAACTTTTTTGGGAAGAGGATACGATGTCTGGCCGGAGAGTTGTACATGTTCGCCCAATAAATGAAGCATTGCACTTTGATAATCCATGCCCTTGACATCAATCAAATATCTAAGTGCTGTTGTACCTCCTTTGCCTCGGCTGCACCAATTCCATTTGCCATTGGTGCTTATAACCAGGCTGTCATGCGTTCGAGTAATATATTCATTGCCTCTTCGGATAAGTTCTTCCGGTTCGTAAGTTTGAAGATAGGTGAGAAGATCCCACTGTTTTGCGCGGGCCTTTTCTTCTTCTGTAAAATCAATATACGGCATACAAAAACTCCTTTCACGTGGCGTCCCGCCTACCGTGCCAAATCGCGAGGGTTCTTTTTTTGCTGCTTCTCCTTTTTGAAATCTCTCTTCGGAAAAATCATGCTGTCAGCTATGCCGACATATTCCCTGGCTTTGGATGGCTCAGCATGCTTATTTTCCAAATCGAAGTCGTAAATATAAATTGGAGCATTTAACCGCGTGGCAAGAGCACAGGCAATACATTCGCCTTGGAAAATGAATTTCTCCCGGGTGTAATCATGCTCATATTTCTTGTGTAACTGTGCATGCGCGATTTCGCGCAGTAGCTCAGAGAGCTTTTCGGGGTCACCTTGCTGTATAGGGGCTGTTATGGTTTTCGTTTCATGAATGTATTGAGCTTCTTTGATGCCAGGTACCTCGTAGATAGGAACTGGAGAGGCTTCGTTTGCTTTCTTAAATGCCTCATAAAGTTCGGGGCTATTTTTAACGAGCACATCTTCCTGCACAGGAGCCTGCACGGTAATAGTATCCTTGATGTCATAGACTTCGTGGGGTTCGAAGCTTTTCGCCGTTTCATCAACGGGTTTGAGTATTCGCAATGATTTTGCTTCCGGAGATACCTCGCGGCCCATTAAGCGCCAGAAAGATTTTGCAGCAACCAACTCCGCGCTAGGACGTTGGTCTGCAATCATTTCTCTATTCTTTACAGAATAGATGGGCATACTGGCCAATAAGAAAATGTACTCTTTGTACTGCTGCGGCGTCCATGTTTCTACAATAGCAGGATCTTCGAGCGCATTAATTACATCCTCTGTAAATAGAGTAGGCTCTTTCTTTGCTTCTACCCAATCAACCACAGCATCACTTGTATAGGAAAGGCTTGTAGCGGGCTGTTCGGTTGTAAGCTTGCTAAGCCTGGTAAGGAATTTGATGCGTTCACCCGTATTGGCACGGGTCATTATGAAAACAGTATTTTCGCTCTCCAAGACTTTGGCATATCGAATGCCATAGGATTTGGCGGCAGTTTCAAACGTAGCCATGTCCGGAACGGCTATCGTAAATAAATCCATTACAGCGTTATCCTTAAAGGCACTATAGAGATACCTTTGCTCAGGCGTTGATCCGTCCGGAGCGGCAAAAATGCTTTGAATAGCTTGCCCAAGCGCAAGGGCATGTTCGCCTTTCAAACGCAGCCGGGGTTGATTTCCGAAATCGAGCCTAATAAAAGTTGTTCCGTTCATTTTTTTCGCTCCTTTAAATAGAGAAGGAGCAGCCCTGCCGGACTGCTCCCGATAGTTTGGTTCAGCGTTCGGGATCGTCATGTTCTTTTATGTGAGGTTTTCCTTCCTGATCCGGTTCCTCCAGCTCAGGCTCGGCGTCTGTGATTTGAACGTCAACACTCAGCTCGATGTTCAACTGCATGAGGCGCAATTGCTTTTCTGTTAACTCATCCTCATACTTAAATGGCATCTCCAATTCCTGCTTTGCTAACGCCATCTGCTTTTGTACATTTTCAATTTCGATCTTCGTGTTCTGTAACTGTTCCGGCATACCGTTTATAAGGTTGTTCAGCCTGGTAATATTACCAATGGCATCGTCACCGATTTTTACAGTATGGGATAGTGAACCTTGAAGATTAAACTCCTTTCCGAAATTGTCAGTGGCGAAAAGTTTAAGCCCCATATAGGAACCAACGGAATATGATTTCTTTGGCTCAAGGTACCCCTCAACAGCTTTCAGCAGTGCTTCACCGGCGTCAGATTTCTTTATGTGATTTTTGCCGCACACGATCATACCAAAGAAGTTGCCATCATATTTGGGATTGTTCTGCATCCAATCCTTAATTGCGGCCGTATCATGTTCAAGCCCTTCCAAGCGGGCCTGGAGCGCCTGAAGCTGATTGGGATAGCTTTTTAGCACCTTTGTTTCAAGATCATATCGCTGGTTCTGGAAGTTGGCTTTCACTAGTCTGAGCTTTCCAACCTCCATATCGAGGTTCATCTTCTCCATGATCCTGGGGTCACCTGTGGCCAATGCCTTTACCTCAGCGTAGGTCAACGTGGCTTCATCAATGTCCTGAATACGACGCGCAGGGGATTTACTGGTCATAATCTGCGAAATGAATTTCTGCTTGTTCTCCAGGATTTGATAAAGATAGGCGTCAAACGTACCTTCCGTAACATATCGGTAAATGTATGCTTCGGGGTTTTCGTTACCGCGCCGCTCAATACGTCCGCCGCGCTGCTCTAAATCACGGGGCCTCCAAGGGCAATCAAGGTCATGGGAAGCAATCAGCTTATCTTGCACGTTGGTACCAGCGCCCATTTTCGAGGTGGAACCCATCAAGACACGGACAAAACCACTTCTTACGCGGCTAAAAAGCTTCTTCTTTTTCGAAGTTGAATCAGCGTCATGGACAAAAGCAATTTCTTCTTCCGGTATGCCCATGGATATAAGCTTATCTCGGATATCAGAGTACACATTGAAAGTCCCGTCATTCTTGGGTGTTGATAGGTCACAGAAGATGAGTTGTGCACTCTTCTTATCCTTTGTTGCCGACCAAATCTCAAATACATCTTTAACACATGCATTTACCTTACTATTGGGGTCATCCGGAAGGGTGTGGTCGTTCAAACGCTGATCCAAGGCAAGTTTTCTACCATCGTTTGTAATTTTAAGCATGTTATCCTGCGACGGATCAACAAGGCGTTTGCGTACAGCCTCTGCGCGCTCTGCAAGGGAAAGCACCATAGCTTTTTGATGGTCACTCGGCGGCACTGCGATGTTGCGGAGATGCATCTTTGGCCGTATCAAATCCAGCATGTCTGCTGTCTTAATATCCGCGACTTCTTTAAATATCGAGAGCAATTCCGGAATATTGTAGAAGTTCGCAAACCTCGTTTTCATCCTGAAGCCTGTACCCTCCGGCGCAAGCTCCATGGCTGTCACAGTCTCACCGAATGTTGACGCCCAGGAATCAAAATGCTGTAAGCCGAGCCTTTCAAGCGTCCGATACTGTAAATAACGTTGCATCGTGTACATTTCGGCCATGCTGTTGGATATTGGAGTGCCTGTAGCAAAAACGATGCCCTTAGAGTTTGTGAGTTCGTCAAGATACTGGCACTTCGCAAATAGGTCACTGGACTTTTTCGCATCGGTTTGGGGTATACCAGCCACATTTCGCATTTTGGTGAAGAAGAACAGGTTTTTGAAATTGTCTGCTTCATCAACAAAGAGCTTGTCTACGCCAAGCTCCTCAAAGTAGATCACATCATCCTTACGTGACTGGTCATTGATGTTTTTGAGTTTCGCCTCTGCTGCTTTGCGGCTCCGCTCCAGTTGTTTGACCGATTGCTTCTCACTCTTGTCCAGGCTGGCAATTGCAAATGAAATATCCCGTAGTTCGCGCTCAATGGTCTCTTTTAAACGTTCTGGGGAAAGCGGAACCTTCTCAAACTGGCTATGCGCTATAATGACAAGATCATAGTCCCCCGTAGCGATCCGAGAACAAAACTTGCGCCTGTTATGAGGCGTAAAATCATCTTCGGAAGCGACAAGGATATTCGCTGCAGGGTATAGCCGAAGCGCATCAGCGGCAATGTCACCGACCGTATTGTTGATAGCCACAAGCATACTCTTGTTTGCAAGCCCGAGGCGTTTTGATTCCATCGCCAGCGCCACCATCTCGAATGTCTTTCCAGCACCGACGCAATGCGCGAGCAGCGTATTCCCACCATAGAGGCCCCTAGCTACAGCATCTTTTTGATGCTTGTTGAGCGCGTATTCCGGGTTCATCCCCGGGAACGTTAGATGACTGCCATCAAACTCACGCGGACGAATGGAGTTAAACCGTTCGTTATAGAGCCGTACCATTCGTTCTCTGCGTGTAGGATCTCGCCATATCCATTCCACAAATGCATCTTTGATTTCCTGCTGCTTTTGCTGGGCAATGGCCGTTTCCTTTGGGTTAATGATCGAGACTTCTTTCCCATCAATGAACTTGGTGTCAAAAACGCGCACTTGCCGCATATTGAGCGTGGCGTCAATGATATCCAACGCGCTTGCACGCTTGGTCCCGTATGTTGTCGTAGCCTTGATGCACTGCCGCTCCAAGAGGCCATGTCCCTTAACAATCCAGCTTCCGTCGTAGCTGTGGAACTTTGTTTCGACGTCCCGACTGTACATGCGTGGAACGTCAAGCAGCTCCATGACAAAGCATTTGACGTCCTCGCTTGGGACCCAAATTGCACCGAGCCGAACATCGATATCTGCCGGGCCAAGATCCTCCGGCTGTATCGCTTCGAGAGCAGAAATATAATCAGTCAATTTCTCTGCCTGATCTGCAGGAACAACTTCTGCGAGATGATTTACGAGCTTCAGCTTTTCTCGGACATTTCCCGATAGGTATTCATCTGCTGTTACAGCCGGGAAGGAGCTGACGTCGAAAGAATCAGTAGGAATTTGATTAGGGTCAATACTACCGAAGTCATGGAAGATGACGCCTTTTAAATCACTCTCAAGCTGCTCTCTGGATAAGCCACTCAATTGAGCCATGAAATCAGGGTCAACCCTAGCTTTCTCCGAAATGGACACGGCCAGAGCTTCGCTTGCGGTTCCGACATGCGTAATCTTCACCTGTTTCCGGATGGTACGCATGCTGAACATCTTGGCTTTGCAATTTAACGTGCCATCTTCGTTCAACTCTTCCAATGAGCATAGCAGGGGATAGGAACTGTCATCCTTGAAAGCAGTACGATTGCCTCTGTCATTGAGAAGGCCATAGGCTTTGGTAAACCGATCATACAGCTTGTTTAGCTCCTTTTGCTGATCGGCAATTTTAGAATCGCTGTAATCCTCGGTTTGCAATTCAATGAGTTCCCGGGTGCAGTCACGAATGGCGATCATGCCTTTGACGCGCTCCTGAGTAGCCATTGGCAATTCACGCTTATACATGAATGCGCCTTCGCGGAAGTAAAGAATGCCATCCCGCAACGTGAAGCAATAATTCCTTACGTCTGGATCGGCCGGGATACAATCCTGTGCCTCCTGTTGATTTTTCAAATGGATCTCACTGTAATCAGCCTGGATGTTTTGAATTGCCTCCTCGAGCTGCATGGAAAGATCGGCGTTCTCAAACGGAGCGCAGACAGTCTCTGAACCATACATCCCGATATCGTATTGCATCTTTCCGAGAACCATCTCAGGATGCTCTACGTAGTAGCTGTTAACGGGAATACCATCAACTGTTTTGCCCAGATGCACCCATGGTTCGTCAACGACCATACTCTTTTCACGCTTGCGCAAGAAAAGAATATCCGACGTCACCTCTGTACCAGCGTTTGCTTTGAATGTGTTATTCGGCAACCGTATTGCTCCAAGTAGTTCCGCACGTTCAGCAAGGTACTTACGGAAGGAAGGGTTTTGTTTATCCAGCGTACCCTTGCTCGTTATGAAAGCAATCAGCCCGCCAGGGCGCACCTTATCAATTGTCTTTGCAAAGAAGTAGTCGTGAATTGCAAACCCATTCTTGGCGTAACGCCGGTCTGCTACCTGGTAATCACCGAAAGGCACATTGCCGATGGCAACATGAAAGGAATTATCATCAAATGACGTCTCCTCGTAGCCTTTGATCTGAATATTTGCATCAGGATAAAGCTGTTTTGCAATTCGTCCGGTGATACTGTCAAGCTCCACGCCATACAGCTTAGATCCTTGCATATTGCCAGGGAGTAAGCCGAAAAATTTTCCTGTTCCGCAGCCGGGATCTATAATACTGCCTTTTCTAAATCCAAAGTTCTCAAGTGCCTTGAACATGGGCTTAATAACGGCCGCTGGCGTGTAAAATGCGCTTAGTGTTGATGCTCTTGCCATTTCGTATTCACTGCCGGACAGCAATTCCTGCAATTCGATATACTCTTTTGCCCACTTTTTATTGGTTTCATCAAAGGCTTGGGATAAGCCACCCCATCCGACATACCGTGAGAGGATTTCTTGCTCCTCCGGCGTGGGATTGCGGTGGGCGGATTCCAAGTCTTTCAAAAGCTTAATGGCAACGATATTTCTCGCGTACTTCTCTTTTGGCCCTCCGATTGAATCATCTGTAATACGGTAGTTGGCTTTCACCTGTTTCGGAGCAGGCGCAGCGATCGGAGCCGCTGGAGGATCTGCAGCTTCCTCCAAATTGTCCTCAATAGGCTCGTCCGTATCATCAAATTCATCGTAGAACTCGTCAACATCATCAACCGGGAAGTCAATGCCCGCATATTGTGTTTGTCCAGCCAAGGGCAGTTGAACGTCAAATAATGATACCTGAGAAGTTGGCGTCGGTTCTTGGCCAAGAAATTCCGGTACCGTGAAGGGTCCGTTTAGTTGCCTCGGAAACAGCGTAAACGTGCCGTTTTTGAAGTTTATAGCATCTTGGTATATAGCCTGTCGATAATGAAATAGGCGATGTTCAGGTTGATTGCCCTCAATGACCGGCTTCATCATGCCAATGATTGCATCTACCCTTTGTGGATCGTCAAGCTGCTTCAACACCTCCTTGCAGCCTTCATAATAATCAAGGGAAAGATATGGTATCTCACTCGCAAGAGGTTCGTTCATAAAGAAAGAGCGGACCCGTCTCGCCAACTCTTCTTTTTCATATTGAGGAAGGTATTCAATTTCGCTTTGGCTCATGTATTTTCCGGAGATAATGAGCTTGCGAATCCGGTCAACAGCCTGATTCCATGAGAATTTAACGGATGCCTCACCTTTCCTAAGGATTATTCCTTCTGTCGGCGAGTGATCTTCCCAGGAATTATCAGCATGGGATACAGCATGTGATTTGCCTCCATGCCCATACTCTTTTTTTATAAAGTCAATGCGTTCTTTGGGAGTATGGGCTTGGAGGAAGTGAGAATAGATTCGGAATTTACCCTGCGAGAACGAGCTGCCACCCATGAAAGACGCATCAATTTCGTCCTCGGTAATGAATGCAGAAAACGATATATTGTCGTATTCTCTTACCGTAAACCCTTTGCGTTCCAGATTTAAGTCAATGAGCCTCTGCAAGATTTGCGATGGCTGATGATAATGAAAGCGCATGATGTTACGATCATGCTCATAGGCGGCGTTTAAGTCTTGTACGGCTTTAATCAACTCTGTGCGCTTCTCTTTTTGCGCAAGAAGCTTACTGATTCGCTCTGTTTTATCAGGATATCCTCCATAAAACAGTTCCTCATCATTGGAAGTCAGATTGACATTGCAATCCCCGCGTAAGTAACATATCTGATGTGCAATATCAGTCAATTCATTCGATTCCACGACATCCATTTCATCTTGGGCAAGGTATGTGCCATCTTCTAGGAGATCGTTAATCCTGGTTGCAACGTTCTCCCAAGATAAGGCTACGGCATTCCTAGAGTTCAATGCTGTTCTACCATTGGCCAACATCATACCGTCAGCATGGAACCAGGCTGAGATATTGCGGTCATTGAATGTAAAGCCCTTGCCGCCATCACGGTATTCTTTTTTTAGAAAGGTAGCGTTTTCTTCTATAGACTTGCCTTTTTGAAATGCAGCGGTAATACGAAGCTTCCCATTCTTAGAATTGCTGCCGTCCCGGAGAATAGCATCGAATAGCGAAAGGGGGATACCCGCGCCGGCCAGAACGCTTGCATCAAAAAAGCCGCCATATACTGGCGGCTCATCGGTTATACGTAAATCAGTTCTTTCCGGATGATTTCCTCTGCTCGATACCTGATGTTGTTCATCTGGCCAACCCATTCCATCTGGTCTTTCGCCTTCAGCTCCTCGTTCACGCCCTCGTCCTTGGCCATCTGCTCTATCAATCGATCCATCAGCGCCCCAGCTCTCACTTCGATTGCCCGAAGGTAGGGATACAGTTCGCCTGTTGCTGTCATCCGATCCAACTCTATCGGGTCGGTCTTTCTCAGATATTCTCTCCGCATTCTCCCGAACGTGCCGATCGGTGTCGCTTCCTTGTCCAAATCCGTGACCGGCAGATAAACGTCCCCCTGTTTCTGATAAAGAAGTCCGTTCTCCGGATCTGTCTTGAACTCCGGTTCCGTCTCCAGGTTCCAATTCTGTGTATTGCTCATTGATATTTTCTCCTTTCAGCATGTCGGTACTTATTGAATTAAAAAGGTTTTGTTGTGCTTGCTTTGCTGCGCGATCACCATCCAAGGATTTAACGGTTCGTTCCACGGAACGTAGAATTTCCCCGCTCGAACGGCTTACAAGGCTCCCAAACGCATGTATCTGAGCGAAATCCTTTAACAGTAAAATTGGTTCGAAAGCGTCATGATGAATGAATTCTGATGTGTTTATACCACATCTGGATAGCACCGTCCAGGCAACGCTTTCATAGAATGCGTTTTGCAAAGCCTCCTTATCAATATCGGTATTTTCCATATAGGTGAATACTTGGTCAATTGCTTTGCTCGCCTCAGAATATGATATAGCGCGCATCGTTTCGATAAAGCCGCCTTCTGACGTAAGATCAATGCCGCGGTCGGATAAAAGCCTTTCTAGAACAGGCGTTTCGTAATCCTTACGAATTGACCAAATATAAAGCGGCACACGATCCATGCTGCCGGTGTCTTTGACGTCGAAAACAAAACGTACATCCTCTTTAGCTGCCCTGTTGTCGATAAGCATAATACCATTTGCATTGCGCCGTATATATCGATTGAACTGTGTACGCCATTGATCATACTCGGCACAGGCTGTAGCATGCGGCCGCTGTGCATAAATCAAAACCTTGTCAGCAAAGCGGTATTTGTACATTTGTGCAGAGTTGGTTAGGAAGTTTGCCCATTTATTTGTGCTGCTTGTAATACTATTAACGGTATCCATTAACAGCGTGACCGGACTATATGGTCTTTTTTGTGACATTGATGATACTTACCTCCATCAGTTAGATTATCTGCACGGCAAGAATAAACGTGCCGGCGATCCCCATCCATGTGCAAAAGGGAATATACATCCTCTTTTCGTGGGTTGCGATGTAACGGACGCCTTCATAGAGGAGCGATGTAAAGCAAGCTATGAAAAGCATCAAAAGGCATCCTAAAAAGGAAAGATAAAATCCAAGTGCGGTTAACAGCTTGATGTCAGCACCTCTGAACTGTTTATCAAAGCCAAGCAGATAAAGAGTAGCCATGATTATGCCGGGGATTACTCCTGATAGATCTATTTGTCTTTGTACTGCCATGTGGATTATGGAGCATATCATAATTCCAATTGAGATCCAATTGCCGACTTCTCTCTTTCGTGCATCCTGGAGAGCTGCGATAAATAAAAAGGCTGCAACAATTCCGTGCAGCAGATAAATAAGTATAATGTCCATATCTTCTCCCAAAACGAGAACAAGGCAGTTCTACTGCCTTGTTCATTGATCTACCCTAGTATTGTATTTCATCATTTTGTAGGCTTTGCGCTCTTCAATGCGCCCAACTCGGTTCTTTAACTCATTTTCCAAGGAATAATACTGCCAAGAATGCCAAAACCCGCACCAAACTATTTTTGGTGCGGGCTTGACATAATGATGGTGGAGCGCAGGGGATTCGAACCCCTGACCTCTGCATTGCGAACGCAGCGCGCTACCAGCTGTGCCAGCGCCCCATATTCTTCCAATTCAGTTAAAAGTTGCGTCTCGTTTGGGGATGTACAAAGTGTCGATTGCTCTACCAACTGTGCTAATGCCCCATATCTTGACCGCGAAAAATACTATACACCATTTTAATAAGGATTGCAAGAGGGGAGGACGGGCTTTTTTCAATCAATGCGGCGCACCCATAACAGGCTGTACAAACATACGTGAAAATGGTAACATACAGGGGAGGTTGGACGATCAATCGGAACGGACGGGAGATCACGCATATGGTCACCATTGACGATATTGCTCGGGAAGCCGGTGTCAGCAGCACCACGGTATCCAATGTCATATTAGGCCGCACCAAGCGGGTTTCAAAAGAAACAACGGATACGATCAACCGCATCATACGCGAGCGCGGCTATGTACCCAACATGTCGGCGCGCGCGCTTGTTTCACGCACTTCCCGGGTGGTGGCGCTCATCAACCACCTGGACCCCAAAAAGAGCGGCAACTTTATGGAAGATCCGTTCCACAACACGTTTATCGGCGCAATCGAACAGACATTGCGGGAAAGCGGCTATTATCTCATGCTGCGTACCGTGGGGAACTCAGAGGACTTGCTGGCGTTTTTGCGAAACTGGAATGTGGACGGCTTCTTTATGACAGGCTTGTTTGAAGAGGACGATCTCTATGAGACTCTGCTTCAGGCAAATAAGCCCGTGATGCTGATTGACAGCTATTTAAGCGATTACAGCCGCATGGCAAACGTTGGCCTGCAGGATGTTGAAGGCGCTTATCTCGCAACGGAATATCTCATCAAAAACGGCCACCGGCGTATCGCGTTTGCGGGGCCGCCCATCAGAACGGGCGGGGTGGTGGATAAACGTTTGGGGGGCTATAAAAAGGCGCTTGAAGCATATGGTCTGCCGTTTGACGCGGCGCTGGTGTTTGAACGTGAATTTTCCACCCATGGCACCATGCAGCTGGGGGAGCTGCTTGCAAAGCGGGCGGATATTACAGCGCTCTTTGCTACGGCGGATATCATGGCGGCCGGCATTATGTCCGGCATCCAGCAGAGCGGCAAGCGTGTACCGGATGATTTTTCCATTGTCGGCTTCGACGATATCAACTGGTGCCGCATGACGATGCCCATGCTGACCAGCATCCATCAAGATGCCAATCAGAAGGGTGAGATCGCTGCGGATCATATGATGAGGCTTCTTGAACTCAAACCGCTGCCCGAGCGCAACGTGATTTTGCCCGTGCGCCTCGTGGAACGCCAAAGCGTCAAAAATATACAATAAAAATTTTTCCACCCTCTTTACACATATGTATTTCTTTGCTATGATCTAGTTGAACGATAAACCTATGTCGTTTCGCCGCATTGTTGCGGCGTCGAGCAAATCCTTATTCTTAAGCTTCCTTATTTCCAAAGCAACAGTAACCGTATCCGGACTCTTGTAAACCCATCTAAGGTTTTACGTTAAACCTAACTCAAAATCAACGCACGCTTCATCGACACCCAAATAAAAAGGAGGAACAAGGATATGAAGAAACGGTCTCTTGTAGCACTGTTGGCGTTGCTGCTGGTAGTCGGCTTGCTGGGCGCGTGCGCGCCTGCCCCTGTCGCCACCCCGGCAGATACCGCTGCGCCCGAAGCAGAAAAAACTGCCGCCCCGGAACCTGCAGCCACCCCTGCCCCTGAAAAGGTGACCTTGAAGCTGGGCATTTGGCCCGAGGATACCATGACGGATGAAATCAAGCTCCATGAAGGATATGTGGAAACATTTAATGCCACGCATCCGGGCGTGGAAGTTGTACCCGCTTATTACAAGTACGCAACGGATACGTTTGTTTCTTTGGCCGAATCCGGCAGCCTGCCCACGATATTTGAATCCTGGTACACAGAGCCCCAGAAGCTCATCAAAGGCGGCTTTGTCAAGGACATTACGGATATCTTAGCCGCGCGTGGCTGGCTTGATGCCATCAACCCCTCTATCCGCGCCCTCATGAGCGATGCGAACGGCAGAGTTTACGGCATCCCCCGCGACGGGTACGCGCTGGGCCTCATGTGCAATGTGGAGCTCTTTGAAGAAGCGGGCCTTGTCAACGCGGATGGTACTATCCAGTACCCGAAAACCTGGGCTGAGCTTGCAACGGTGAGCAAGACCATTAAGGATAAAACAGGCGCGGCGGGCCTCTGCCTCTTGGCCAAGGACGGCGCGGGCGGCTGGCATTACAGCAACATCGCGTGGGCATTTGGCGCAGACCTTTGCACGATGGACGCGAACGGCAAGTTTGTCGCTAACCTTGATACGCCCGAAGCCATTGCCTCCATGGAATATGTCAAGAGCCTCAGGTGGGAGTATAATGTACTCACCGCAGATCCCACCAATGAAGATTGGGGTACCGGCTTCTCCGAACTTGGCACCGGCGGCGCCGCCATGTATATCGGCGCGAACGACGCGGTGGCCCAGCCGACCTATACCAACGGCCTTGCGGTAGACAAACTTGCGCTTGTTCCCATGCCCGCAGGCCCGGGCGGCCAGTTCTCCCTCTCCGGCGGCACGCCCTACATGTTCGCCGCCAACGCGGCCGATGCGGAAGTTAACGCCGCACTTGATTACCTTGAGATCATGGGCAAGGCACCCGTCGCTTCTGAAGACGCCATCGCCGGTATGAAGGCGGATGCGGAATATCGCGTTGCGAACGGTATCCCTGTCATTCCGCGCTTCCCCTGCTGGACAAAACAGGAACTTCTCGATGCGGAGAACAAGATCATCGACGAGTACAGCAACATCAACAAAGCGCTCTTTAACGATTATTTCAATATCACCAAGACCGAAGGCAACCTCCATATGGAAGAGGAAGGCTCCACCCAGGATATGTACGCCGAACTCACCAAGGTGCTGCAGGCTGTCGTTACCGACAAGAATGCGGATGTGACGGCGCTTATGAAGACTGCGGATGCAAACTACCAGACCATATTGGATAACGGCGTGAACAAGTAACCATATTCTGATGAAGTAATAAAGGGGCCTTCCCGGCCTTACTGGAAAGGCCCCCGTTTTCCATTCCGCGCAGGAGGTGCCCAATTTGCAAAAACAAAAAGCTCTGCCGCTGCCGCCGCTAGGCAACAAGGCAAAAAAGAATATGAGCGCATGGCTCATTATGCTGCCTGCGCTCATACTGTTTGCCTTTTTTGTATGGACGCCTCTTTTGGAAAGCGTACGCCTCTCTCTGTTTGAAGCAAAAGGCGTGCGTTTAGAACGCTTTGTGGGGCTAGAGAATTATCTGCGGGTATTCACACACCCGAATTTCTGGCCTGCGCTGCGCAATACGTTTTTGTATATCTTCTGGTCGCTTGTGCTTGGGTTCTGGATTCCCATTATCATCGCTTCCCTTGTGACGGAGGCGATGCATTTAAAAGGCTTCTTCCGTGTAGGCGTATATTTCCCAAACATTATTCCGGGCATTTCCGCCGTTATGCTGTGGGGGTTCTTTTTCCGCCCCGGTGATAACGGCGTACTGAATATTTTACTAGGAAAGATCGGTATCGATCCGCTGCCCTGGCTGACCAACCCGCACTGGACAATCCCGCTCATTGTACTCACCATGTCATGGAAGGCCGCGGGCTCTACGGCGCTTATTTATATGGCGGGCATGAGCAACATCAATCCGGAGCTGTATGAAGCCGCAACCATAGACGGCGCGAAACCCTGGCAGCGCTTTACCAGGATCACGCTGCCGGGCATATTGGGCCTTGGAAAGACGCTCCTCATTCTACAGATCATTGCGGTATTCCAAATTCTCTATGAGCCGCTCGTCATGACAAATGGCGGTCCCAACAACGCAAGCATCTCCATTATGCAGCTAGTCTACAAATATGCGTTTGAGGATTACAACTATCCCATGGCCGCGTCGCTTTCGGTGCTGATCTGCATCATACTCGGCTTTTTGACAATCGCCTACTTCCGCATCACAAAGAAAGTGGACGAATAGGGGGAATAGCGATTATGTTTTTTGAACGGTACCGGCACAAGCAAGAAGGGGCCATCCGCTTTTATGATTTACGGTCCCGCGGGACGCGTATCGCCTGCGTGGTGATTTTCATTTTGTGTATCCTCATGGTGCTGATCTCCCTGTTTCCGGCCATCTGGGTAGGCCTTTCCGGGTTTAAGGACGTTAAGGAGTTGCGCCGGGAGGCGACCATACTCCCTAAAGTGTTTGACTTTGAGCGGTATTTGAAAACATGGAACGATCTGAAGTTTGAAAAATACTATGTCAACTCCCTCATTTCCGTTGTGGGCAGCGTGGTATGCGCGGTGTTCTTTAACGGTACGCTCGCGTATGTACTTGGCGTGCTCCGCCCGCGCGGATACAAACTGGTGTTTGCGCTTGTGATGTGGAGCCTGCTTATTCCGCCAACCACCGGCATTGTAGCGCTCTATGTCAACATCAACCGGCTCGGATTAAGCCAGAGCTTTCTGCCGCTGTGGCTCTCAATGGGGGCGAACGCCTTCTGGGTGGTGCTGTTTAAACAGTTTTTTGAAAAGCTCCCCAAGGAGTACTTGGAGGCGGCGCAGCTTGACGGATGCTCGGATTTTCGGATTTTCTGGAACATCATACTTCCGCTTTCAAAGCCCATTATCATCGTGGTTTCCATATTTGCGGTAACGGCGGCATGGTCGGACTTCCTGCTGCCATACCTCGTTCTGGGCGGAACGGAAAAGGAGACCGTTATGGTGCGGCTCTTTGCGTTTCGCACCGCCATCAGGTCGACGGATGTGGATATTCTGCGGGCGATCGTATTCTCCATCATACCGCCAACCATTATATTCGCAATCTTTCAAAAACAAATCACCCGGGGCATTGCCGCTGGGGGAATCAAAGGATAATCTATGGCAAAAATCGCAGACAGATATTTTGTGGTCCATCCCTGGGAAGTTCGCGAGCAGGGGTTTGACCCTGCCTATGCGCAGACGGCGGAGTCCATATTTTCGCTCGGCAACGAGTATATGGGCGTGCGCGGTTATTTTGAGGAAGGGTATTCAGGCGTGAGCCTGCAGGGCAGCTATGTCAATGGCATTTATGAGCGGCGTACGCTTTCAAAAAGCGGCTACCGCGGCATGCTAACGCACACTGAGTTTATGGTCAATACGGTGGATTTTCTCTATACGCGCATCCGCTGTAACGGCGTGCTGTTGGACATAGCAACCTGTAACGTCACGGATTTTGAACGCGTGCTGGATTTAAAAACCGGCATCCTGACACGGCGGGTTACTTGGCAGGTGGATGAGAACACAACCCTTCTTTTGACGTTTGAACGCTTCCTTTCCATGGAACGGCCGGATACGGCGGGGCAGCGGATTTCTTTTTGCGTATTGTGCGGGACAGCGGCGCTTACAGTAACTGCGGGGCTGGATTTTTCCAAGCAGCATCAGTCTTCCGGGGAGAACTATTGGGAAGTAACGGAGAAAAAAGAGGGACCCGTTTGCTCGATTACCGGCTGCACCCGCAATACAAAGCAGATGTTGCATGCAATCGTCTCTTTTTCCGGCATGCCATGCGCAAAACAACCGCAGCAGGAGGCGGAGAAGCTCGCTTCGGCAGGCTTTGCGGTTGCGTTGCATGCGGGAGAAAGCTGCGCCCTTACACGTGTAGTGCGCGTATTGTGCGCAAAGGAGGAAGTGGAGAAGGCGGGCTTTTACAAACTGTGCCGCGAAGCGGAGGAAGGAATTGCAGATCTTTCCTACGATGCGCTCAAACTTGCGCATATGGCATGGTGGGAACGTCAGTGGAAGATATCCGATATCCGCATTGACGGCGACGATGAGAACCAGCAGGGCATCCGCTATTGCATCTTTCAGCTGCATCAGACGCTGCACACTGCGGATCACAGCTCCATCATCGGCGCAAAGGGTTTGACAGGCGAAGCGTACAACGGCAATACCTTCTGGGATACCGAGGTGTTTTGTCTGCCGTTTTATTTGTTTAACAATCCGGCGGCGGCAAAAAGCATCCTGCAGTTTCGGTATGATACGCTGCCGGAAGCGAAGGAGCGTGCAAGGGCATTGGACTGTAAGGGCGCATTTTATCCCGTTGCCACCATCAGCGGCACGGAATGTTGCGATCTCTGGCAGCACGCGAGCCTGCAGCTTCAGGCGTCCACAGGCGTGATGTACGGGCTGTGGTGCTATGCTTCTTTGACTGGTGACAAGGTGTTCCTCTACGAAAAGGGCGCGGAGATGCTCGTTGAAATCTGCCGCATGCTCGCCTCCCGCGGGGACTGGAGCGGCGGGGAATACGGCTTTTATGGCGTCATGGGGCCGGATGAATTCCAGATGATGGTGCATCACAACACGTATACGAACTTTATGGCGCAAAAGACATTCCTCTATACGCTCGAGGTGCTTGAAGAGATGCGCAGCACCGCACCGGAAGCCTACCGGGCGCTTGCGGAGAAAACGGCGCTTGCTTCATCGGAAGAAGAAGAGTGGCGGGATATGGCGCAGCACATGCGCATCCTGTATACGGACGATACCAAGCTCTTTGAACAGCACGAAGGGTTTTTCCGCCTGCCGCATATGGATGTGGACGCCATCCCTGTGGAAGAGTTTCCGCTCTACAGCCATTGGTCGTATGCGCGCATCTACCGCAATGATATGCTCAAACAGCCGGATGTTCTGATGTTCCTGCTGCTGTACCGGCATGAGTTTCAAAAAGAGCAGCTTAGCGCGAATTATGCATATTATGAGCCGCGCTGCATACACGAAAGCAGCCTCTCACCGTCCGTACATTCCATACTGGCGGCTCAAATCGGCTTGATGGATCAGGCTTACGCCATGTTCCGCTTTGCAACGCGCCTGGATCTGGACAATTACAACCGCAACACGAACGAAGGCCTGCACATTACCTCCATAGCGGGGAGCTGGCTCAATGTGGTGTACGGCTTTGGTGGGCTTATCCAAGATGGCGAAAGCCTGCGGATTTCGCCTACCATCCCCGCACAGTGGGATGGATATGCGTTTTCCCTTTTGCACAAAGGTACAACCGTGCGCGTATCCGTCACAAAACGGGAGGTCACGCTTTCTGCGGATGCTCCGATAGAGGCGCGGATATACGGCATGCCGGTGACTTTGGATGGGCACGGGGTCACTGTTCCAATTTCCGGGGAGTGGGAGGGCGGCCATGCGGTTTACGCTAAATACCAACAGCTTCGCGCCTGAGGATATTGCGGATCATGGCAACCGCTTTCTGATAGGGAATGGATACCTTGGCGTACGCGGCACGCTGGAAGAGCATACGAAAGGCGAGCTTGCCGCCGTCAACCTGGCGGGGATTTACGATCAGGTGGGAGACGGCTGGCGGGAGCCGCTTAACGCGCCCAATCCGTTTTTTACCCGGCTGTTCTGTCGTGGCGTGCCGCTTGCTCTGCCGGGAAAGTCCCCCCAGGCACATGAGCAGGCTTTGGATTTTCGGCATGGGGTTATGCGCAGGCACACCAAATGGAATTGCGACGGCATAGCGGCCTGTGTTGAAAGCGAACGCTTTGCAAGCCTGAATAACGTTCATCTGCTGGCCATGCGTTATACGGTAACGGTGGATGCGAACGCAGCATTGACGCTCATTGCCGGGATCGACAGTGATGTTTGGGACATCCACGGCCCGCACTACAGCAGCATTGAAACACAGGTGCATACAAACACGCTGCTCGCTAAGGCGAACGTGCAGAACGGCACGGATACCGTCTGCGTGGCGCGAAAGAACTTTTTTTCCGGTGCGCAGGCGGACGCCGGGGAATTCATGACCGGAATAGAACTGTACTGTAAGGCAGGAGAGGCTGTTACGCTGACCTCAATTTGCGCCATATTTACCTCAAAGGACGGGGGAGACCCCGCGCAGCGGGCATTAAACGCGCTGGAGGGGCTTTTAGAGGCGGATTATGAAAGGCTGCTCCAGGAGAGCAAAGCGGTATGGGAAGAAATCTGGCACGTGAGTGAAGTAGAAATAGAAGGAGACAAGGAAGCGGAATGCGCTATAAATTTTTCTATCTATCAGCTCAACGCCATTGCCCCAAGGCACAACGCTGCACTTTCTATCCCCGCCCGCGGTCTTTCCGGGCAGACATATAAAGGGGCGGTATTCTGGGACAGTGAGCTGTTTTTACTGGATTATTTTTTACATACGCAACCGGAAATCGCACGTTCTCTCATCTGCTACCGGATAAAGACACTCAATGGCGCGCTCCAAAAAGCGGCCTCTTATGGCTATGAAGGCGCGTTTTACGCGTGGGAAAGCCAGGAGGATGGCTTTGACGCGTGCTCGGATTTCAATGTGACGGATGTTTTTACCGTGCGGCCTGTACGCACGCATTTTAGAGACAAACAGATTCATATTTCTTCTGCTGTCGTCTGGGCTTTGATGCGCTATGTGGATGCTACGGGGGATTATTCCGTGCTGGCCGAAGGCGGGGCGCGCATGGCGCTTGCCTGTGCCAAATTCTATATTTCCCGCATGGTGCTGCCGCTCAACACCAACCGGTATGAGCTGCACGACGTCATCGGGCCTGACGAATACCATGAGCGCATCAACAACAACGCCTATACCAACCGCTTGGCGCGCTTTACACTGGAAAGCGCGCAAAAAGCCGCGCTGCTGCTAAAAGCGTACGACGCCAAGATTTATGTCGAACTCAACCGGGAAATGGACGCTGACGCGCTGCTTAAAAAAGCCCAGGAGGTGGTTGCGCGGCTTTACGTACCGCAGCCCGGAGAAGACGGCATAGTGGAGCAGTTTGACGGGTATTTCCGTTTGGAGGACGTAAGCGTAGAAACAATCCGCAGCCGCTTGAAGGACCCGCGCGAATACTGGGGGGGTGCCTCCGGCGTCGCATCCAACACACAGATCATCAAGCAGGCGGACGTCGTGACCATGCTTGAGATGTTCCATGAAGAATACGATGAGGAAACGCTGCGCAGGAACTGGGCATATTACGAGCCGCGCACGGAACATGGTTCTTCTCTGAGCGCGTGCATGTATGCGCTGTTAGCATGCAGATTTAAGCGTCCTGACCTTGCGTATCCCTTCTTTTTAAAAAGCGCTCAGGCAGATATCAGAGGCGGCACAAAGC
>JAEXTB010000028.1 GCA_023453725.1 Bacillota bacterium
CCAGCCTGTCCGGATCATTCTTCTTGTTTTTGAAGGTGTTGTAGTTCCTCTGCTTGCACTCTGTGCAGGCCAACGTGATTTTAACGCGCATAATCCTTACCTCCTGGAATTCAAACGGCCGTGCCCGTGCCGTTCGCTCAAACAAATTTGGCTCATCAAAAGAAAGCCCCTTGCGGGGTGACCTTTTCAAATCTATCACAAACCTGACACGGTGTCAATGCCAAATTCCCACCGTCCGGGCTCTTTTTTACTTTACCTCACTTGCAAATTCTTGTAAACAAGATTCGCGTTTTCCTTTTATTACGCCGTCTGCTATACTGGATACAATAAGAGACTTTTTGTATGCGGCGCTGTGATGCTACAGCGCCGTGCTGATGAGGGGAGAATACTATGGGCAGGATGCGGCTTTTGAGCACGGCGGAGGGCGCGAACGTCGAGGGCTTTTGCATCATAAAAAGCGTACAGGTCAAAACCAACATCAAGGGCAGCGCCTACCTTGACCTTGTCCTGGCTGACTGCGAGGGCGAGGCGGACGCCAAGCTGTGGGATTACAGTGCCCAGCAGCATGGCATGTTTGACGCGGACCAGGTGATCTGGATGAAGGGCAGCATCAACGTCTGGAAGGACGCGGAGCAGCTGAAAGTGGATAAGATGCGCGCCGTCACGCAGGCGGACGCGGTGGATATGGCCATGCTGGTGCCCTGCGCGCCGTTTGACCCGGAATGGATGTATTCTGAGCTGTTTGAAACGGCCGAAGCCTTCACTGACGACGACCTGCGGCGGCTGGTACAGTACCTGCTGCGCACCAATAAAGAGCTGCTGCTGCGCGCGCCCGCCGCGGTAAAACTCCACCACGCCACGCGGGGGGGACTGCTGCACCACACGCTTTCCATTGTGCAGGCGGCAAAAGCGCTTGCTCCGCTCTACCCGATGATTGACGCGGAGCTTGTTTACGCGGGAGCAATGCTGCACGATATTGCAAAGCTTGTGGAGATGGATACGGGCTCGCTCGGCCTTGCGGGCGGCTACACGCCTGCGGGGCAGTTGATCGGCCACATCAGCCTGGGCGTGAGCATGGTGGCCTCCGCGTGCGAGCTTTTGGATATTCCGCAGGAGCTGTGCATGCTCATCCAGCATATGATACTTTCCCACCACAGCATGCCCGAATATGGCAGCCCCAAGGGGCCGATGTTTCCGGAGGCGGAGCTGCTTGCCCACCTTGACATGCTGGATAGTCGGCTCTATGAAATGTTTGATGCGCTTTCCGGCGTGCCCAAGGGCGGCTTTTCCGAGCGCGTTTGGGCGCTTGACAACCGCCAGATGTACCAGCACGGGCATGGGGATCTGAAGTAAGATATGATGCAAAAAAAGAGCGGAAGGCACAGGCCTTCCGCTCTTTTTGTTAGTGCCGCAATAATCACGGCGTCGATGCTTTTGGTGTGCGGATATACGCCGAACTCTTAAGAAAAAACCAAAGGCCGGTAACCGCCAATGCGCTCCAGAAGTAGGTAAGAAGAAACCCGACAAGCCTGGGCTTTTTCCTGCTGTTCATCCGTTGGAACCATTTCCATGGAGCCATTGATTAAAAAGTTCAACCCCAACAGCAACCCCGGAATAAGCACCACAGGGATGGCAACACAAAGCCATTTGAGCACTTCACAAAAAGGCATGCCCAGCGTTGTATAGAAAGGCAGGACGTTCTGTTTTGCTTTCTGCCTTCTGACATACCAAGCAAGAAGCATTACGGCGGCAACAACCACAAAGAGCGGCAATAGTATGCTTATTTTAAACCCGCTAAGCGCCGTCCCGGCCCGCAGAATTCCATAGACGAGGGGTACCACAATCGCTCCATAAAGCACAAGAAAGATTGTGCCTATAATACGTACAAAGGAGAGGATTTTAAGTTTCATATCTTAATACTCCCTCTGTTATTCGAAGGGCACAACGGCAAGCAGCGTCGTTTCCCCCAGCGTCATATCGAATATCAGCAGGCGGCTGCGTTCCGGGTCTACTTCTACATACCAGGTGTTGCAGGCATTGTTCTGCTACTTGTCTTCATCCGTTTCATAGCGAGGCGTATAGGGAATGGTATCGCTCACGGGTTCGCTTTGGCCTTCCCAATTGGTGAGAAATATACGGCTTTCGTCATGCCGCCAGGTATAGGCCCCCGCCTCGCTTACATAAAGCACCTGTTCGCGGGGTGTGGCGAGAATAAGTTCTTTCGTTTGCTGCATGGTATCAAGGTCAAGCGCAATGATTTTTTGTCCAGCTACATATCCTACATCATGCCTGTCACTCCACGCGCCTCTGTACTTACGAATTACAAGATACTGCAGTCGCCCACCTGACCCTGAAAAACGCTTTATAAACGCTTCATCTCCTCCAAAATCCAGCGCATATGTGCTTTTTTCAAGCTCATCACAAGGGTTGATTGCTACATCATGGGATGTAACATCAACAGCATATGGCATGCCTTGATAGAAAAACAGGTATCCCCGTTCCCCTCCATAAGGGGTACTTCCATTCCTTGCTTTGTTATCCAAACGCCAATAGCTGAATGTATCAAATATCCCGTCCTTATATCGGCCATATACCGCCAAAGACCCTCTATCCAGCATCCAGATTTGGTTCAAAGATAAATACGCGTTTGAGAGATTGTATTCTTTCTCCAGCGGAAATCCAAATAACATCAGGAGCGCCTTCTGCTTTTCTTTTGATTCCTTTTGACCTACCAATTGAGGATGGAGGGCATCCATAAGATAAGCAAATGGTTCATTCTCGGTTTCTTCATTGAATACAGCTTTCAACGAAAATTTTTCAAATGCCATGTCTTCCGGGCTACCATTTAAAACAACCTGCCGGCTTTGTTCCGGACCAGGTAGCGTAATAATGAAGCCCGCAGCGGGATTGTCTTTTTGGAATAAATATATTCCACGTTTCTTTTCATAATAATTCTTTTGCTGCTCCTTGCCGTCTTCTTCCGGCAACTCCCCATATACCAGCAGCGTATCCTTCCAGCAGGCGATTTCAGAAACCGGCCTGTCAAACGTATAGAGCATCTCTGGCTCCTGCTGCGGTTCCACGCGGCATAATTGAGCGCCATTCCCCATGGTACGCAGATAATAGACCGCAGCACCGTCATAACAAATTTTATCACCAAATTCAGGATAAAAGTAGTTTTCCCGTTGGTCTATGACAAGAACGTTTGGATTGTCCACTTCCGGCGGATGCCCACAGCCGCTTGGGCCAAACATGGACAGACATCCGGTAAAGCTCAGACAAATCAATATTAAGCAGCAAAGTTTTAAAATACGGAATAGCCGAACGTTGATTGCACGCATCTGACTTTACCTGCTTTCTCTCGACAATGCCGGGTAAATTGCTTTCATAGTGTTTTGGTATATTGTACCATAAGCACATTTGTTCGTAAAGCCAGGTACGATGAAGTGTGCGAAAAAAAGCGGGGCACATAGCCCCGCTTGCTCTAAACGGTATGTTCGCTTTCTTCGTCGGTCACGCGTATTGAAATGGAATACTTTTTCGCCGTGTTACGAACGGTATCCAATATTTCCTGCATACCGGCTTGAGAAGGCTCTATTTTTACGCCAATTCCATCTTTATCTCCAATGGGATAGATATGAAACCGATGGTTCTTTTCCACCTCCTGCAGGTTTTCCCTTGTGAATGCTGTTTCTCGGCTTGCAGCATAAATCCTGCAGAGCTCCGATAGATCAAACAAGTCCGACGAGCATTCATATACGGTCGTCAAGACGGATTTAGAAGCCTTACCCAGCAACACATACCTGTTGCGTGCACGATCCACTTGATCAAAAGAGCCCCTGTAATACGTTCTTGCCACCTCCGCAACCCACTCGCTTTGCCAGCTCTCATATAAGGATCCATGCACGCAAAAAACAGCATTGTACTCTTGCAACAGGTCATACATCATGTCTACCATGAGGTAATTAAAGACTTCCCCATTGAAAAAGTCGCCCTTATAATGTTCTGGAATCGCAAAGAATACATTATCTGGCGATAATACAACCGCTTTGAGTTCCGACAGGTACCCTGCCTCCGGCTCGGATTTGGGGGCGCGTTTTATCATCGATTGCAGCATTTTTGATAGGATACGCATGGCAATCCACCTTATCAGCCAATTTACTATATAATACCATAGGACAACAGTTCGCAAAGCATGCATTTAAAAGTTTATGCATTAAACAAAGGCGGGGCCATAACCCCGCCTTTATTTAAAATATCAGTTTTATGCTTGGTTTAATATTCGCTGCATTTCGTATTCATACTCAGATACCCAACCCGGATGGAGCACGGTTGCTATTTCCTCATGCTCGAAAAAGATATTATATTGGTCGCCTAAATTCCCCTCCGGATACAGGCAAGCCACATAGTCCCATTCCTTATTGTTTTTAGATTGAATTTGCCTGCGCCCAAAAATCATAAGAGGGCGATTCCCGCCCACTAAAAGCACGACTGTGCCAATCGGATAATACGTCATAGAGTTACCTCCTCCTATGCTTCCCACTCTATTTGGTTAGCAATCCATTCGCCAACCCAATCACCAATAATCCCACCAACAACGCCGCCTATAATAGTCCCTAACCCAGGTATAGGAATAAGGGCCGTTCCTGCCAATGCGCCAAGTTTAGCGCCGATTGCACTTCCCGCCACGCCTCCAATGGCAACGCCAGTCTTCCTTCCTATTTTTTGGTCATCTGCAGCGTCAGATAGGACTGCCGAATATATATTTACTCCATCAACCACACCGCCAATAAATGATATCGCCGGTCCTCCTTGCTTAATTATTTTATATATGCCTTCATCCGGCAGGTTTTCGTATTCAATTTGCGGAAAATATATATCTGTCGGCTCAGCCCTGCCCAGTTCCATGTTTTGCGCCCATTCAAGAGTTCTTCTCGCATCCTGTGTGCCTTGCTCAATCACAGAGGCACTAGGTTTCATTAATGATTGATATACCTGATTAGAATGATTGGTCTCTCCAGGAAATAATGGGCTGGTCATTTTAGATGCCGCATCTTGTGCTGTTGCCAGTTGCTCCCGCTGTTCTTTAAGACGCTCTTCTGCTCGGCGCAGACCCGCGGGTGATGACTCAGCTTGACGTTGAGCAACTACTCTATCAAGAATTTCTTTTGCATCTTGAGAGCCCTGCTTTATTACTTCAGCACTTGGCTTCATTAATGCCTGATCTACATAACTGGCGCTTTCTTCTTCAGATTTTGGCAAAAAACCACTAGTGAAGCCTGAAGCAATATCTTGCGCCAAAGAAGCAAGTCTCTCCCGTTTTTTCCTTTCTTCCTCTTCCGCTTTACGAAACTTTGGCATCGTTACGGCATTTTTTCGTTCAATCTCTTTTATTTGCTCAAAAACCTTTTCCACATCCTGCGCCCCTTTTGCAAGCACCGTCGGATTGGGTTTTATGTATGCTCCCTCCAACTGAGCCAGATCTACTTTTCCGGTGTTCTTAGGTAACGTCGGGCTAGTTCCTGACCCTGTATATGAAGGATTCACTTTATCCATTAATTCCTGCCGCTTTTGTTCGATCTCTCGCCGTCTTTGAAATTCTCTTGCTCTTGCTTTTTCTGCTTGCAATTCCTCAATGCTAGCCGGTCTCCCATGCCTGTCACTGAGTGTTTTTCGGGCATCCTCAGTGCGATTTTGAACTGTTATGGGATTGGGCTTTATAACCCCCCCTCAATTTCCGGCAAATTGGTCTTTCCGCTCGTCTTAGGCATCATCGAGCTAGTTCCGGATCCCGTGTATGAAGCATTGGTCTTATCCAATAACTCCTGCAGTTTTTGTTCGGCCTCCCGCTTTCTTTGATATTCTCTTGCTCTTGTTTTTTCTGCCTGCAATTCATCAACGGTAACAGGTTTTTGCCGACCCATATTCTTCACCCGGTCTAATATCTTTACCGTTTCCGGAACACCTTGGGCAATTATTTGATCATTCGGCTTTATAAACCCTTTCTCCCAGGTCCGTAAATCAATCTTATTGTTCGCATTAGGTAGAAATTGGCTGACACTCATTCCTGACAATGCAACCCCGATTGCCGAAAGTGGCTGATCTTGATTCTTTCCCGTTCCTGTATTCTTTGCCATCATGCTTCCCCCTTTTTACATTTTGGTAAAACAAAACGGAGCGGGGGATGGGGGTAATCCCCATGCTCCGCTCCGGATATCCGATGCTACCACTATACCACAGGAAAGTCTTATTGTGCTGTGAGAAGCGTTGTTAAGGTTGTATGGGCTCGGCTTCCCAAGGCTGTGCTTTGCGTTCTTGTGTCTGCGTCTCCGGTGTTTCTTCTATCTGTGCCTCCAGTATCCCTTCCGGCGTTTCTTCCGGCTGTATGTGTGTTGCTGCTTCCTCCTGCTTTTCTACAGGCAGTTCCGGTTGTCTGTTCTCAGCCACCCGGCGCCGCTGCTTTGCGTATACCAGCGCAGATGCCCCTGCACCAATCAAAAGCAGCGCCCCGCCGATCAGCCACATGTTGCGAAAGTTTGTCTGCGCGCTCACCACATAGCCAATGAGGGAGGCAAGAAGCCCGCCAATCTGCAGCACAAAGGAAAACAGGGAGAGAATGCTGGCCCGCTGGCTAGCGGGAGCCGCCTGGTTCAACAGCGTGTTTTCCGCCACGCTTCCGCCGCCAAGGAACAGGTAGGCAAGCATGTAAACACCAATAAAGAAAGGAGCTTGAAACTGGGAAACCAGCAATACCAGGCAACCCCCAAGCAGCGCCTTTAATATCAGCAGTAACACCGTTCCGCCTTCCGGCTGCTTCAAAAGCAGCCGTTCAATGGCCTTGCTCCCAAGTATCACACAGAAAAAACCCGCAAAGCTGACCGCGCCAAAGAGCCATGAGGCGGGGGACATTGTTAGAAGCGCGGGCTGCCAATAGGTTTCAACGGAGAGCAGCGCAAAGCCGGTGATAAACGTAAGCACAAACAGCATACGCACCAGACCCTTTTGCGCCATAAAGGAAATGCTCTCCCTTACCTGCGCCCGGATGCGTGAAACGCCCGTAACCTGCGCCGTATGTTCCGTGTGCGCCACATGCTCCCGTACGCACAGAAGCGCAAGCAGGAATAAAAGCACATACAGAATACCGTTTACAATGAGATTGCCTTCGTAGTGTGAGCCAATGGCAGATAACAAACCGCCCGCAAGCGCGCCCGCCGCAAGCCCCGCGCTTTCGAGTATGGACAGCTGCGCAGTCGCCTTGGCGACTTCACCTCCGCT
The DNA here is from genome assembly GCA_023453725.1 of Bacillota bacterium. Lineage (GTDB taxonomy): Bacteria > Bacillota > Clostridia > Christensenellales > CAG-138 > JAEYLA01. The sequence goes on from JAEXTB010000028.1 coordinate 7,276, forward strand.
TGCAACCGCGTCATCAATCGCCAGCGCGTCAATACTGCCCGAAGAAAACGCCCGGCCAAGGCCATTTGCAACCATGGCACAGAACAGCACCACTATGGATTGAGAAAAGAGCAATATGCCATAGCAGGCAACATAGAACACGGTGGAAAGCAGAAATGCCTTCTTTCTTCCGCAGAGATCCGCAAACACACCGCTTGGGAACTCCGCCACAATCACCGTAAAGGAATATGCGCCAAGCAGCAGCGATATTGTGCTGATGGAAGCGCCGTGCGCCATTAACGCCAGCGCCAGTACGGGGATCATAACGCCGGTGGCGAAACTTTTGACAAAAGCAATAATCTGAAAAATCCTACGCATCTCTTTCCTCCGAAACCGGGTAGGCAATGAGCGCATATTCCCACGGCGTTGCGTCCTTACTTTCCGTTTGCTCATGGCTGTCTAAAAAGTCCCGGATCAATTGATAAAGTTCTTTGGCTTCTTCCCGGCCAAGGCGGAGAATGCCGGAAAGCATATCTCCGTGCTGCATATCCTGCTCTGCCCGCGCCCTGTTGCTTTTGCAGTATTCTGAAAACCCGGAAAATATGGTGTTCATGGAATTCTGCATAATTGCAATGCGCTGGTCGTCGTTTTCATCCGCAACCTTGCCGCCAATGCTGATGGTCTTGGGCAATACCTGATAGTAGCTTGCGGTAATGCCGCGGATCACTTCGGTATGATCCAGTGCGACAATTCCCAACTCAACAAGCTTTTTGATATGATGCTGCACCGCAGAGGCGGAAATGCCAAGCTGATCGGAAAGCTGCTTGGGCGTCATCGGCACGCTTGCAATCTTCATACAGCGCAGCAGCTTCTGGCGCTGCGGGTTAATATAAATATCCAGTTCCTTTTTGCCGGACAGTACGATGGTATCCATACTTTTCACGCTCCTTACCATTACATAGATGATAACATTACACATTATGTAACGTCAAGCGCAAATATGCAAACAAAAAAGAGAAATCCAAGATGGGATTTCTCTTTCTGATATTTAAGAATGATGAGGGGGCTCTGCCCCCCTAGACCCCCGCCAAGGGTCGTAACGACCCTTGGATCCCAATCAAGGTATAAGGGCGAAGCACTTATCGTGCTTGACTTTCAGCCTATTTCCTTACCCGTTCGTCTGATACTGTTTGCGCGGCACGCGGTAGCCGTTCTCTTTGATGAGCCGGTCGAGTGTCTTTAAAGCATGCTCCGCCTGCTCCCGCTTGTGGGCGCTGGTCAGACAGAACCGCAGGCGCGCCTGCCCCTTGGGAACGGCGGGGTATACGGCGGGGGGTACGAATACGCCTTCTTTCAACAGTTCCGCGGAAAGCGCAAACGCATCCATATCTCCGCCAATGAGGATGGGCGCAATGGCGGTTTCCCCCGCGAGGCACGTATCAAACCCGTAAGAGTGGGCGACCTCCATGAAATCCTTAATGTTCTGCTGGAGACTTTGTACCAGGGAATTGTCCTCCTGCAGAATGCGCACGCCTTCGAGCGTGGCGGCGGCCAGCACAGGGGAGAGGCCGACCGAGAACACAAAGCCCGGCACATTGTAGCGCTGGTATTCAATGAGCGTGCGTTTGCCCGCAAGATACCCGCCGCAGGTGCCCAGGCCCTTACTTAGCGTACCCATTTTGATATCGATATCGTCCGGCGCAAGGTTGAAATATTCATCCACGCCGCCTCCATGCGCGCCGATGACGCAGGAAGAGTGCGCTTCATCCACCATCAGGAAGCAGCCGTACTCCTTCTTGATGCGCACAAACTCCGGCACGGGCGCGATATCGCCATCCATGGAATAAGCACCCTCGACCACGATGAGCACCTTTTCATACGAATCCCGGTTTGCGCGCAGGATGTTTTCAAGCGCCACATAATCGTTATGCGGGAAGCCCTTGGTGTGGGCGGTGGACAGCTGGCAGCCCTGCACGATGGAGTTGTGGGAGAGCGCATCATAGAGGATTAAATCCCGCTCGTTGCAGAAGTTGCCCACAAACGTCACGTTCGTGCTGTGCCCGCCCACCAGTACCAGCGCGGCCTCGGTATGCTTCCATTCCGCAATGGCTTTTTCAAGCTCCTGATGCAACGTCTTTTCTCCGGCAAGCAAACGGCTGCCGCTTGCGGAGGTACCGTATTTTTCAGCGGCGTCCTTGGCTGCCTTTACCGTGCGCGGATGGCCGGACAGGCAGACATAATTATACGAACCGTAATTGATGACCTCTTTGCCGTGGATGAGCGAAGTATCCCGAAGCGGCGAGTCATGTGCCACAAAGTAGGGGTTGCCCATTGCCTCCGTCTCCTGAAGGCGGGCTTCAAGCGCCTGCCATTCCGGCGTTTCTTCAAACATGGCAATGCGCTTCTTGCCGCCAAGCTTGCCCCCCTGCTGTTTTGTCAGCAGCAGCATCGCGGCGTCCTCCGCGCAGGTGCAGCTGGTGTACTCATCGTCCGTAATCAATGTCTTGAAGTGTTCCTCAATCTTTGTGAACACGCCCAAAGACGCCAGACTGTCGCCGCCCAAATCGTACACAAAGTGCGCGCGGTCGGTAATATCCTCTACGTTGAGGCACAGTTCTTCCGCGAAGAACTCCTTGATCTTCTGGAGGATGGCAAGATACGCCTCGCTCTTTTCCACCTCGGTCTCGGGCCCGGCGACAGAGATGCTGCCGCAGACGCGGCGCTTTGCGAGGTCCACCTCAATGGCGTCAAACCGCCCCGCGGCAAGATCTTCCTTTACGCGCACGCGCTTGACCTTCAAAGAAGCCGTCAGCGGAAGTGCGGAAAGAGAGAAGAAGCAGCGGCGCACGCGCTTGTAGATGGGCAGCTGCGCGTTGCGCGCAGACAACGCATTGATGAGCGCGTCCATACGCGCGCGGTCCCGCTGGATGTTTTCCGCGTAGACAACAAGCGTAATATCCTCATAGGGGCCGCCGAAATCCGCACCGAACGCACAGACCTGCTGGATTTCATCGATATTGGCGAACGCGTCTTCCAACTCATCTGGGTAGACGTTTTCACCGCTTTCGTTGATGATGACGTCCTTTAACCGGCCTTCAATCCAGAGCTTGCCGAGTTCAAACCGCGCGATATCGCCGGTGCCGAAGTAGCCTTCCTCATCAAGTTCCGCAGGCACGAGTTCCCCATCCACCATACGGCCTATGTGCATGGCGGCGGACTTGATAAAGAGCTCGCCAACAGAAGCCTTATCCCCTTCGCGCGGCTTTACTTTGATTTTTACGCTCTGCATGGGCTTTCCGACGCAGCCGGAAAGCTGATCATCAATGCTGTCAAACACCTGTACGGAAGTTATGCCGACCTCTGTCATGCCAAAGCCATTGACGAGAGGGCAGCCAATGCCGTTCAACAGCTTGAGCGTTTCGGGGAGTATGCGCCCGCCGCCGCTGATGCCGCAGCTTAAATGCGTGCCCAACAGATTTTTGCGCACGCCATAGGCAAGGTTGGCATAATACAGCCTTCCGGCCTTGCCGAACACCCGCTGGCGCTTGACGGAGCCCTCCACCAGTTTGTTGAGCTTGCGCTCCTTGTCCTCGCCTTTTTGCCGAGCTGCACGCGAAAGCTTCTGCGCCACAGAATTCCAGAAAAGCGGAACGTTAAACAAGTGCGTGATCTGGTGGAGCCTGCACGCCTCCTGTACAGATTTGCTGGTGCGGTCCTTGGGGAACACGATTGTCTTGCCAAACACCGTATACGCCATCATCATCGTCATAAAGCCGAAAATGTGGTGGAAGGGCAGGAACGCAAGCACTCTGTGCGGCTTATCGTTCAAAAATTCGGGAGACATGCGGGCAAGCGCCAAAAAGTCCAACAGCTGTACGGTGAGCGCCTGGCCGTCGTACACGTATACCTTAGAGGACGCCGTGGTGCCGGATGTGCACATGGCAACGCGGTTGGCAAAGCCGCCGCGCACCTCCTTGTCGCAATCTTGAAGCAGCGGGGCAGGGTCAATGAGGTGTACGCCAGCAGGCAGCGCAACCTGATCAAGCGCAATGACGGCAACCGCCTGTGTCTGCTTTACGATATGTTCCGTCTGCTTGGCGTCTGCGCGGAAATCGATGAGCACGGGCTGGTAGCCCGCCATGATGGAGCCCCAGAATACCGTCATATAATCCGGCGAATTGTCCATCCGGATGCCGATGTACTGTGGCTTTTCCGGAACGCCCAATACCTTCTGCAGCCCTGCTGCCGCGTGACGTACGCGCCTGTCATACTCGCTGAATGTGATATAGCGGATTTCCCCGTTTTTGTCATACTGAGCGCTTGGCGCATCCCCATGTGAAACAACTGTGCTGTAAATCGCCTCCAGCGTGTGTGTGCCTGCCTTGAGCAGGTGTGTGGTTTCCCCGATTGATTGCATGATTATTCCTCCAAGCGAATAAGTATGCGTTATGATGCCATGCATGCGCAAAAAAAAAGAAAGCATGCAATAGGAATATATGGTTGAGTATAGCATCATTTGGGCAAAAAAGCAAGAAAAGCCCTGTTTGCGGGGCTTTTCAAGGCAACACGCGGGCTGGTCCGTAAAATACCGCACGAATTTTGTCAATATTTTGAAACGCATAACTATGAGCAACTGCTCATTTCACATGATCCACTTATTTGACCGCTATACCCACTTGCGCACCCCCAACACATGCAGCGGGCGCAGCGCGGTATAAGCATACGTAGAAAGCTGCCGGTCAATCGAATCGATGGTGTGCGCGCCAACCAGAATATTATCAGGGGTGGGCGGAGAACCGACAGAAAGCACCACGGGGTTGTGCGCAAAAAACGGGCCTTGAAATTTGATCTGGATCACGTCCCCGGGCTGTATGGCTTCCAATCCAACCAGTTGCATAAACGGCCCCTCCCGTTTGTTGTTTACCATAAAGTTATAAAAGTACTCCACGCCGGTCCAGCTGGGAGAGCGGCTGCTTGCGTTCCGATAGTACCACCCCAGCGTCGGTTTAAAGTTCATCTGCCCCGCCCCCGCATACACGCATTGGGAAGCATAATTCGTACAGTCCCCGCCAAGCTTTGAAAAATCGTAATAGGCCGGGTTTCTCGACATCGCCCACTTACGCGCATACGCCACCGCCTTTTCCCTGTTATACGCAACGGTTACAAGGCCGCGATTTTCCATGCCCCACTTCCTCCAAATGCAAGTTGCAGCATGTTATGCGAACATTGCGGGAGTTATGCAAAAAGCAAAACCACGGGCCAATACTGAGGAAATCTCTTTTATGCTATACTATAAAGAAAAAACACAGGGAGGAATATCCATGAGCGATATCATAAAGACCCCGCACATTGCCTGCGCGAAGGAGGACATTGCAAAAACGGTGCTGATGCCAGGCGACCCGCTGCGCGCAAAATTCATTGCGGAAACACTGCTCAAAGACGCCAGGCTTTTCAATAACATCCGCGGCATCCAGGGGTACACAGGCGAATACGAGGGCAAACGGGTATCCGTCATGGCCAGCGGTATGGGCATGCCCTCCATCGGCATTTATTCCTACGAGCTGTTCAATAAGTTCGGTGTGGAAAACATCATCCGTATCGGTTCGGCAGGAGGGATACATGAGAGCCTGCGGCTGCGCGATGTCGTTGTCGGTCTTTCCGCCTGCACAAATTCCAACTACGCCTCGCAGTACAACCTGCCCGGGACGTTCGCGCCCACCGCGAGTTACGCCCTTGTAAAGGCGGCTGTGGAAGAAGGCGAACGCCGCGGTGCGCGTATGATGGTAGGCTCCATCCTCTCTTCCGATACGTTCTATGATGACTCCAACTCCCTGGGCGATTGGCGCAAGATGGGCGTGCTGGCCGTGGAAATGGAAGCCGCGGCCCTTTATTGTAACGCCGCCCGCGCGGGCAAGAATGCGCTGTGCATGTGCACAATATCCGACCTTCCCTTCACGGGCGAGGAGTGCACGGCTGAAGAGCGGCAGAACACGTTCCTGGATATGATGCATATCGCGCTGGCAATCGCATAAGCAGCCGTTAAAGTCAGGTAAAGCGTCGGCGCTAAAAGCACCGACGCTATTTCTTTGCCTAGGAATTGCATTTCCCTTAATCCCCATCTTTAAAGCGCGCGCGCATTCAGGGGGCGCGGGGGGCGAAGCCCTCCCGCTATTAAATAAAATAATCTAGCGGCGCCGCCGCAGGTGGCGATACCTTAAGAAAAAGGGAGGGCGAATGCCCTCCCTTTATTTACCGAAAAGTTGCTCAGACCTTAATCAGCGTATACTCCGACGTACCGATGCCTAGATTTTGAGCATGCTCCACGCCGACGCGCCAGGAGGTCTCCGGGAACATATCCGTAAAATGGTCCCCATGCGTATGCACGGCTTCACCAAGGAAGCTATTTAAAACCGGTTTCTGGGCGTTCACGGCGTCTGCACACGCAACGTCAAGCGCAATGGGATCAAACGAAGCGAACAGGCCGATATCCGGCACGATGGGCGCATCGTTGTAATCGTGGCAGTCGCAGAAGGGGGAAACGTTCATCACTAAACTGATATGAAAATGCGGACGATTGTAGAGTACCGCCTTGGCGTACTCCGCAATCTTTTGATTGAGCAGGTTGTTTGCGGAATCTTCCGGGGCGTAAATGGCGTCCACAGGGCATACGCCCAGGCACATGCCGCAGCCGACACACTTTTCCGGGTCTATGACACATACGCCGGTATCAAACGCTTGGGCCTCGTGCGCGCAGACCGTGGCGCAGATGCCGCAATTGATGCATACGTCCGGGTCGGCCGCTGCCTTCCCGCTTGAGTGCATGGCCATTTTCCCCGCACGCGAGCCGCAGCCCATGCCGATGTTTTTGAGCGCGCCGCCAAACCCCGTACACTCGTGCCCCTTGAAGTGGTTAAGGGAAATGAACACATCCGCATCCATAATCGCACGGCCTATGCGCGCTTCCGTAAGCAGCTCCGCACCGGGGATGGGAATGCGCACCTCATCCGTGCCCTTTAACCCATCGGCAATCAACACATGGCAGCCGGTAGAAAAGGGAGAAAAGCCGTTTTCGTATGCGGACGAAATATGATCGAGCGCATTTTTGCGGCGGCCGACATAAAGCGTATTGCAATCCGTCAAAAACGGTTTGCCGCCAAGCTCGCTCACTAAGTCGGCAACCACTTTGGCATAGTTGGGACGGATATAGGAAACATTGCCGGGCTCTCCGAAGTGGATTTTGATCGCGGCATATTTGTGCACAAAATCTATTTCCTTGATGCCTGCGGCAATGAGCAATTCCTTGAATTTTGTAAGGAGGCTTTTTCCTCCCGCAACCAGAAGATCCGAAAAATAAACCTTGGAAGCCATTTGCTTTCCTCCCGTTTTGTAGTTCCTAAAGCCCAGTATATCCGCTTTTTTGGGCGGCGCAAAGGGGGAATTGGGTTTAAAATTTAACAGGCTACACTTTGCCACACCGGCTGTATTTTTGCTTTTCATTCCGCGCGCTTCTTGGTATACTATAGGAAATCCTGTGAAAACAGCATAATGTGGATGATGGGAGCGGGAGAGACCGCATTACTTTGCGGCGCCGAAGGGGAAAAGCAAAAACTCTCAGGCAAAAGAACCGGACCCGGACAGACCTCCGGAAAGCCATCTTACGCGGATGGCGCCGATGGGGCAACCCGATTAAAAAAGGGGAATCTCTCAGGTGCAAAGACGGAGCGCGCAATTTCTTTTTTGCGCGCTCTTTTTCTTGTTCTATTTTGCACATATTGTATGGGGAGGTTCTAAAATGGAGGGTTTACGACAAACGCCGCTGTATGATACACACGTTGCATTGGGCGGCAAGCTGATTGACTTTGGCGGCTGGGCGCTGCCGGTGCAGTATTCTTCGGTACTTGACGAGCACAAGGCCGTGCGCGAACGTGCGGGGTTGTTTGACGTTTCTCACATGGGCGAAATCTTTGTGACCGGGAAGGGCGCGCAGGCGTTTCTTGACCATCTTTTAACCAACAACATTGCATCCGTGCTCGCTTCCCGCTGCCGGTATTCGCCCATGTGCTATCCGGATGGCGGCACGGTGGACGACGTCATCGTCTACAAATTCAGCGAGGAGCGCTACCTTGTGGTGGTCAATGCCTCAAACACGCAAAAAGACTTTGACTGGATGCAAAAGAACGCGGAAGGCTTTGATGTTGTGCTCGACAACCAGTCTCCCGCGTGGGCACAGATCGCGCTGCAGGGCCCCAAAGCAAACGAAATCTTAGCGCCGCTGTGCGGCGGAGCGCTGCCCGAAAAGAATTATTCATTTTCCGAACTTAAGGTCAACGGCATTCCCGCCATCGTCTCCCGCACCGGCTACACCGGCGAGGACGGTCTGGAGCTTTACTGCGCCGCAAAGGACGGGGAGCCGCTTTTCAACCTGCTGCTGAATGCGGGAGAGCCTTATGGCGTACTGCCCTGCGGCCTCGGCGCGCGGGATACGCTGCGCTTTGAAGCGGGCATGCCTCTTTACGGGCATGAACTTTCCAAAGACATCACGCCATTGGAAGCGGGGCTTTCATTCGCCATAAAGCCTGATAAAGGTGAATTCATCGGCCGCGAAGCATTCCTTGCCGCGCCCGGACGCGTGCGCATCGGCTTAAAGCTTACAGACCGCGGCATTGCAAGGGGCGGCGAGGATGTGCTCTTAAACGGCCAAAAGGTCGGCGTCACGACATCCGGCGTGCCTTCCCCGACGCTTGGCGCAAGCTACGCCATGGCGCTTGTGGATGCGGACGCCGCAAAGGAAGCTGCATTCTCCATCGTGGTGCGCAACAAACCCTTACAGGCCGAACAGGTTTCGCTGCCGTTTTATAAGCGGAGCAAGTAAAAACATATATTCAGGGGCTTTGCCCCTGAAACCCCACCCAAGGGACACATCCCTTGGGAATCCCATTTAGGGTTCCAAGGGTCGTTACGACCCTTGGCGGGTCTGAGGGCAGAGCCCTCAGAGGTATCTGATTTAAAATCAACAAGGAGGATATTGTTATGACACCAAACGACCGCAAGTACACCAAGGAGCATGAATGGGTAATCATCGAGGATGGCAAGGCGCGCCTTGGCATCACGGCGCACGCGCAGGAAGCGCTGGGGGATATCGTGTATGTGGAATTGCCGCAGGTTGGAGACACCATCAAGGTCGGGGACAGCTTTGCGGTGGTCGAATCTGTCAAAGCGGTATCCAACGTGTATACGCCCGTGGGCGGCGAAGTGCTCGAAGTCAACAAGCCGCTTGAAGACGAGCCGGAACGCCTGAACAGCGCGCCGTATGAAGAATTCCTTGCGGTACTTGCGGCAGGCGATGTGGATGAGGCGGCGCTTTTAACCGCCGCGGAATATGACGCGTTCGTAGCCACGCTTTAAGGAGAACAATACATGCGCAGTTATATCCCAAATACACACGAGGAGCAGCAGGCAATGCTCAAGGCCATAGGGCTAGCGAGCATTGACGATCTGTTCCAGGATATTCCCCATGCAGCGCGGCTTAGCCGCCCGCTTGGCCTCCCGAAAGGCAAAAGCGAGCAGGAAGTAAGACGGGTATTCAAGACATTTGCAAGCAAGGCAGGGGATCTGCCGCTGTTCCGCGGCGCGGGTGCGTACCGGCACTATATTCCATCGGCGGTGGACGCCATGGCATCCCGCTCGGAATTCTATACCGCGTATACGCCCTACCAGCCCGAAATGAGCCAGGGCATGCTGCAGGCCATATTTGAATACCAGACGCTCATCTGCCAGTTGACCGGTTTGGACGCCTCCAACGCTTCCGTGTATGACGGAGGGTCGGCGTGTGCCGAGGCTATGGTAATGCTGCGCGGCATCACACGCAAGAATAAGGTGCTCTATTCCGCCGGGCTCAACCCGGAGTACATCGAACTGTTAAAGACTTACGCACGGTTTGTGGGGTTCTCCCTTGTGGAACTCCCGCTCACCACCAAAGGCAAGACGGATGCGGACGCGCTCTTAGCAAATTTAGACGGTGCGGCGGGCCTGCTGATGCAAAGCCCCAACTTCTTTGGTGTTGTAGAGGATATGGAACCTACGGCAGCGTTGCTGCACGAAAAGGGCGCGCTTTTGACCGCTGTTGTCAACCCCATCTCGCTGGGGCTCATCAAACGCCCGGGTGATTACGGCGCGGATATCGCGGTGGGAGAAGGACAGCCGCTCGGGCTGCCGCTTAGCGTGGGCGGGCCATACCTTGGGTTTATGGCCACCAAACAGCAGTACATCCGCCATTTGCCCGGCAGGATCGCCGGGGAAACCGTGGATGGGGACGGCAACCGCGCCTATGTGCTCACATTACAGGCGCGCGAGCAGCACATCCGCAGGGAAAAGGCTTCCTCCAACATCTGCTCCAACCAGAGCCTGTGCGCGCTGCGCGCTGCCGTCTATCTTGGGGCCATGGGGCCGCAAGGAATGCGGGAGGTTGCAACCCAATGCCTGCAGAAAGCGCATTATCTCTATGAAGGCATTTGCAGCATACCCGGCATGCACCCAAGATATCAAAACACGCCTTTTTTCCATGAGTTCGTCATCGACTGCGACAAAGACGCAGGCATGCTCAATAGCGCCCTCAAAGCGCGCGGCTTTATCGGCGGGCTGCCGCTGCAGCATTACTACCCGGGAGACAACGGCATCCTGTACTGCGCAACGGAGCAAAACACGCGGGAAGAGCTGGACGCGTTTCTAAACGCCCTCGAGGAGGTGGCAAAATGAGAAGCACCGTACCCCTTTTGTTTGAATTGGGCGGGGAACACCGCCGTGCTGCCGACCTGCCGCCGCTCGATGTACCCCAGCTTGACGCGCTGCTGCCCGAAGATGTCTTGGGCGGCGCGCTGCCTCTGCCTGAACTTTCCGAGGTGGAGCTTGTACGCCACTACATCCGGCTTTCCCGCCGCAACTTTGGCGTAGACAACGGCACTTACCCGCTCGGCTCCTGCACGATGAAGTATAACCCCAAGATCAACGAAGAGGTCGCAGGCGTCTTCCGGGACCTGCATCCGCTGCTGGATGGAGAGGACTTGGAAGGCGCGCTTCAGATGATGGCGCAGCTTCAGGGGGCACTCTCTGAGGTTACCGGCATGGATGCGTTTACGCTGCAGCCTGCGGCCGGGGCACACGGGGAACTGACGGGGCTGATGATCATCAAGGCGTACCATCAGTTACGGAACGATCCCGAACGTACCGAAATGCTTGTGCCGGATTCCGCGCACGGCACAAACCCCGCTTCCGCCGCGCTTGCAGGCTTTAAAACGGTGGAAATCCCGTCTAACGCCGAGGGCGGCGTGGACGTGGAAGCGTTAAAAGCACGTGTTTCCAACAGGACTGCGGGCCTAATGCTCACCAACCCCAATACGCTAGGCCTGTTTGATCGCAACATTCTGGAGATCGCCGCGCTTGTACACGAAGCGGGCGGCCTGCTCTATTATGACGGGGCAAACATGAACGCCATTATGGGCAAGGTGCGCCCGGGCGACATGGGCTTTGACGTGGTACATTTGAACCTTCATAAGACGTTCTCCACCCCGCACGGCGGCGGTGGGCCGGGCGCTGGCCCGGTGGGCGTAAAAAAGGAACTTATTCCGTTCCTTCCCGCCCCTGTGCTGCTATTGGGGGAAGACGGCGCCGTACGCGTAGATGCGGAGCGCCCGCTTTCCATTGGCCGCGTAAAGCCGTACTTCGGCAACTTCGGCATATTGGCGCGCGCCTATGCGTATATCCTATCTCTTGGCGGGGAAGGGCTTACCGCCGCGAGTGAAAACGCGGTACTTAACGCCAACTATGTGCAGCACGGCCTGAAGGAATGCTATGCGCTGCCGCATGACCGGGTTTGCATGCACGAGTGCGTGGTACAACCGCGCGAGCAGCTTGCAAACGGTGTAAGGACGCTCGACATCGCCAAGGCGATCATTGACCGCGGATACCATCCGCCGACCATCTATTTCCCGCTGATTGTACACGAGGCCATGATGTTTGAGCCAACAGAGACGGAGAGCCGGGAAAACCTGGACCAGCTCATTGCCATTATGTGCGAAATCGCCTATTTGGCGAAGAACGACCCGGACGCGCTACATCAGGCACCGGTGACAACCCCGATCGGCAGGCCGGATGAAACACGCGCCGCGAGAACGCCTGTGGTGCGGTGGGGGACAAAGTTGAGCGCCCCCTGTGGGGGAAAAAGCGAAGCGAAGTCCCAGTGAGAAAGGGCGTGCAAGGACGCGGCTTTGCCGCGACGTAGCACAACCATTTTCGAACTGAGGGAATGTAATTTTGCCAAAACGGAAGCGGCCCAAAGGGCCGCTTTTGTCCCGCTTGCGGCGGTAAGCGCGCAACGGTATACTGTTGGTATCGGAATGGTTGGTTTTCCAACAGAAAGGATGGCGTATGCAGTATCTTCCCGTCCTCAAATCCGCTCCAATGTTTCAGTACATAGAAGAAGCAGAGCTATACGGGCTGCTTGGCTGCCTGCACGCAAAGCCGCGCTCCTATGAAAAAGGCGCACTGATTTTGCGTGCCGGTGATCCCATTACCGGGTTTGGCATGGTGCTGTCCGGCCGCGTACAGGTCACGCGGGAGGATTTATACGGCACGCGCACGCTTTTGACACAGCTTGACGTGGGCGACCTCTTTGCAGAAGCGTTCGCGTTTGCAAGCGCGCCGTCTTTACCGGTTTCCGTGGAAGCGGCGTCAGAGTGCGCGGTGCTGTTTCTAGACCATACGCGCATGCTTTCCCCCTGCGACAATGGCTGCGCGTTCCACACGCAGCTTATCCGCAACATGATGGGCATACTCGCAAAAAAGAACCTGAGGCTCAACAGCAAAATCCAGCACATTTCCCGCCGTACCACGCGGGAAAAGCTGCTCTCCTTTTTAAACGAGCAGGCGAACATGCACAAAAGCGCGCAGTTTATCATCCCGTTTGACCGGCAGGAGCTTGCCGATTACTTGTGTGTTGAACGCAGCGCGATGTCTGCCGAGCTTTCGCGGCTACAAAAAGAAGGCGTTTTGAGTTACCACAAAAGCGCCTTCAAGCTGTATGCAAAGGGCAGGGAAGAGGCTTAGCGGTATAGCTCCAGAAACTCCCCGCTTCTGTCCACAATCCCTACGACTCCGCTCTTTTTGACCACCGCGTAATCGAGAAGGAACGGGCCCGCCTCATCATAGACGCAGGGGATGATATGATCGCCCACTTTATCAATGTATCCCCACAGACCGTTCGTATCCTGCACAGGCGCACGGCTTTGTGAAAACGGGCCCGCCGCCTGATACCTGGGCTGCACAAGCAACATGCCGCCGGTATTGATGTATCCCCACAGTCCGTTCTGTTTGATGGCGGCATAGCCTTCCGAGAAGTTTGCCGCACCCTCGTAAGTCTCCGAAAACGCACGCTTGCGGGATGTGTTGTAAAACACATATCCATCCCCGGTATCCACCGCGGCGAACCCTTCCTTATAGACGGTTCCAGATTCGCCTTTTAGGGTTGCGATCTTCCTGCCGACTTTATCTATGATGTAACGTTTGCCCTCCCCGCTCGCAAATGCCATATCGCTGCCGAACGCGCCCGCCGTATCAAACTGCGGCGTAACGGCCATATCCCCGTCCGGGTCAATATAGCCAAACGTGGAGTTGGGGCGGACTGCCGCGCGCCCATCCTGAAAATCCCCAACTTCGCGGTAAGCACAGGGAATGGCAAGTTTACCCGCGGTGTCAATAAAGCCCCATTTATCGTTTTGTGCTACGGCTGCAAGCCCCTCATGAAAAGCGCGGACGTCGTTCCATTGGGGTTCCACCGCCCAAACACCGCTGCGGGAAAGCAAGCCGTATAAAAGCGCGCCGTTTTGTTCGACAGCGGCAAACGCGTATTGTCCTTGCAGGAAATCAAACGCGCGCAGGAACTGTGGCTGTATCACGACCTCACCCTTGGCGTTTTTATAGCCCCAGAGCGAACCGTCCTCATACGGAAAGAGCCTACCTGAGATATCCACATCCTCCGGGATTGACGCGGGGGAGGGGGTGGGTGAAGGTTCCGCAACAGCCAGTTTCATGGAAGAAGGCGAGGCTGCGGATGCGGGTACCTCCTCCTGCTGCTGCAATACGGAAGCGCCACTGCCGGTATACAGCAGAGAAAACAGCAGCACGCCAAAGAATACGGCTGCCGCCGTAATGGGATAATAC
>JAEXTB010000056.1 GCA_023453725.1 Bacillota bacterium
GGTTTGTTTCCGCCATCATTGCGCTATACCTCCCCGGACCGGTCTGGCTAAAAGTAGTATGTTCGGTGGTAGGCGCATTGGCAGCGGGTGGTCTTTACTCGACGCTTTCTGCCTGGCTGCTGGATAAATTTAAAATGTCGCTGGCAATTTCCACGCTGATGTTCAACTATGCTGCGCAGTACATTACCATGCATTTTACTGCCAACGTATTTTTAGACACCACCGGCGACGCCAAAATGACCCAGACTCTGATGCTTGACAAAAGCATGCGGCTTCCGAAGCTCTTTTCGGAATACAACCTGCATTGGGGCTTTATATTGGCGCTGCTGCTCGTCGTATTGATATGGTTCATCATGAGCCGGACCAATTTTGGGTACGAATCCAAGATGAGCGGCTTTAACATCAATTTTTGTAATTACGGGGGCATCAACAGCAAGAAGGTCATGTACGGAATGCTCACGCTCAGCGGCATCATCTGCGCGCTTGCCGGTGTGCTTGAGGTGTACGGGACGCAATACCGTTATGTGCACAATACGTACGTTTCGGCCAGCTATGCCTGGGTGGGTCTGAATGCCGCGCTGATTTCCGGCTACCATCCGGTGGGGATATTGTTTACATCTATACTTCTGGCTGGAATTCAAACCGGCGGCTCCGCCATTTCGCGCTCCACCAGCGTGCCTCTTGAGATTTCTTCCATCATACAGGGCTGTATTACGCTGTTTATTTCGGCGAAGATCGTACTCAACATATCTGGAAAAGGCAAGCGCGGCATGTGGCTGTTTACCAAAAAAGCACCTATGACGCAGGAGAAGGAGGACGCAGGGAATGACCGTTGATTTGAATTACCTTGCGGTCGTATTCAACTCGACGATCCGCATGATGACGCCGATTTTGTTTGTGGCTTTGGGCTCGGCGCTGTGCAACCGTGTGTTCATATTCAACATCGGCCTCGAGGGCATGATGCTCATGGGGGCGTTTGCGGCCATCGTAGCCAATTTCTATACGGGAAGCATACTGATTTCTCTAATCGCCGCCATGTTCGCCTCCACGTTTGTTGCGCTGATCGCCGGGATATTCATGGTCAAATTCAAAGGCGCCATGCTGGTTGTGGGTGTTTCCATCAACGGCCTGGTCAGCGGGTTGACCACATTCCTGATGCAGCTCATATTCGGCGGGAAGGGTGCATATGTCAGCGACAAACTGGTGAGCCTTAATAAAATTGATGTATCCTTTCTAAAGGGCACGCCTGTCCTGCAAACCATGTTTTCTTCGCTTACCTATCTTGATTTGTTTGCATTCCTGCTTGCCGTGCTGCTTTACCTGTTCTTGTTTAAAACCGTAACCGGTTTTCGTATGCGCTCGGTGGGCATCAACAAGCCCGCCGCAGAAAGCCTGGGGATTAAGGCGGAGCGGCTCCAGATACTTACCGTCATGTTCTCGGGCCTGCTTTCGGGCATTGGGGGTTGCCTGCTAACAATGGGCGGCGTCACCATGTTTGCGCAGAACATTACCGCCGGGCGCGGGTTTATCGCAATGGCGGCGGGTACGCTGGGCGCAGCCCATCCTTTGGGTGTCATTGCATCCAGTGCGTTCTTCGGCTTTGCGCAGTCCATGGCGAACATGCTGCAGAACTCGTCCATCAGCAGTCAGCTTACAATGGCGCTGCCCTATGTCGCCACCGTTGTCGCACTAGCGATGTACAACTTCTTACAGATAAAAAGGGACGCTAAAGTCCGTTGCTAACGTTCTTTCAAAGAAAGGAGTCATGTCATGTCTTATACCTATGACTACTATCAAAAAAGCGCGGAGTATGTACAAAATAAGGCCGGGATGCAGCCGGAAACCGCCATCATACTTGGAACAGCGCTGGGCGGCCTTGCAGAGGAAATTGAAAATCCTATCGTCATCCCCTACGAGGAAATTCCGAATTTTCTTACTTCCACCGTACAATCGCACGCAGGCAGGCTGGTGCTTGGTACACTTCAGGGTAGGCAAGTCGTCTGTATGTCCGGAAGGTTCCATTATTACGAAGGATACAGTTTTGAACAGCTCGCCGCTCCTATCCGCCTGTTCCATCTTCTGGGCGTCAAGCAGACAATCCTGACCAACGCCGCAGGCGCTGTCAACCAATCCTACCGGCCGGGCGACGTCATGGTGATCAAGGATCACATCAACCTGATGGGCGCAAGCCCCATGCGCGGGAAAAACATACCCGAGTTTGGGTCGCGGTTCTTTGATGTGAGTGATATGTACACGAAAGCGCTTCGCAAAATTGCGTTGCAATGTGCGGAAAACAGTATGCTCACCGTACACGAGGGCGTGTACCAGTATTTTAGCGGGCCGCATTTTGAGACCCCTGCCGAAATACGCGCAGCGCGGGTGCTGGGTGCGGATGCCGTGGGTATGTCCACCGTCACCGAGGCGCTCACCGCCGCGCATTGCGGCATGCCGCTTTTAGGCCTCTCCCTCATGACCAATATGGCGGCGGGTGTATTGGATCAGCCGCTGCTTCCCGGCGAAGTGGATGAGACCGCATTCCGCGTAAAGGAACCATTTAAAAGCTATGTGAAGGATATCCTCGCGCATCTGTAACGACTTCAACGTACTTCTGTATAAGGGAGGAAACATATGCTGCTGCTAAAGAACGCGGATCTTCTAGTGTATGAAAACGGATGGCGCGTGATCAAAAACGGTTTCGTGGGCATAGACGGCGCAGTGATCCGCTATGTCGGTGCGCAAAAGCCGGAGGAAGTCTATGACAGCGAAAAGGATCTTTCGGGACACCTGCTGATGCCGGGCTTTTATAACATGCACACACATACGTCCATGACGCTGCTGCGTGGTCTGGGCAGCGGACTGCCGCTAGACAGATGGCTGCATGAGGCGATGTTTCCTATTGAGGCCAAGCTAACTGGCGATGATATCAGCGTTGGGACGCGGCTCGCCATGACCGAAATGCTTGCCTGCGGCGTGGTGAGCTTTTCGGATATGTACGATAAGCCGCACATCACCGCAGAGGAAGTGCTCCAGGCCGGTATGAAGGCAAACCTGAACCGACCGCTTCTGGTATTCAATCCTGACGAACTATATGAAAACAATTGGCGGGCAATGGACTCACTGGAATTCTTCCATGCATATAACGGCAAAGGTGACGGCCGGTTGACGGTAGATTTCGGCATACACGCCGAATATACATCTTTTGCCGAGCAGGTACGCCGTTACGGGGAGGATTCCAGGCGGTTGGGCGCGCGCATGCATTTGCACCTTTCCGAAACACGCAAGGAACACGAGGAATGCAAGGCCCGCTATGGGAAAACGCCCGCCCGCTGGTTTTATGACCTGGGCGTATTGGACAATCCCACCATCGCCGCGCATTGCGTGATGGTGGAGCCTGCCGATATCGAGCTGCTTCTGGAAAAAGACGTGACCTGTGTACACAATCCATCCAGCAACATGAAGCTGGGCAGCGGCTTTATGCCGATAAAGGCGTTGCTTGACCGTGGCGTCCGCGTCGCCATCGGCACGGACGGCGCTGCCAGCAACAACAACCTGAACATTATGGAAGAGCTGCACCTTGCCTCGCTTATCCATAAGGGTTATGCCGGTGATCCGACCATCATTGGGCCGGATGAACTGCTGCTGATGGCCACAAGAAACGGAGCCGAAGCACAGGGTCGTCTGGACTGCGGCGAGCTTGCTGTTGGCAAGAAAGCAGATTTGATCGCCATCAACATGGACGCGCCGCATCTGATGCCTATGCACGACGTACCCGCGCTTTTGGTATATGCGGCCCAAGCGAGCGATGTTGCCATGACGATGGTTGACGGATCCGTACTCTACGAGAACGGGACATACCTTACCATCGACTATGAAAAGGTAAAACGGGATGTTCAACAAACGATGAAACGCCTGTTTACATAACATTACGGCCCGGTTCGGGCCCGGGGGGAGAAGCCTATGGAAAGAGCGGATCAGGATCTTGCGTTCATGCTGCGGTATGAAAATGTCGCCTGGTATGAGAACGGCAAGGTAAGAATATTGGATCGGCGCATTTATCCTGTGAAAATCGCATTTGTAGAGTGCGAGACTTACGGGGAGGTTGCGCAGGCAATTACGGATATGGTCACCCAGAGCGCCGGCCCGTATACCGCGGCGGCAATGGGCATGGCATTGGCGGCCTACGAGTGCAGGAATGAAAGCGAGCAGCGGCAGAAGGAATTCTTACAAAAGGCTGCCCATACCATTTCACATGCACGCCCCACCACAGTAGACCGCATGTCCCTCATTACCGCAGGCTGCTGCCGCGCCGCGGAGGAGGCGCTGATACAGGGCAAAAACGTCAGCGAAGCGATTGTGGAGCACGCTGTGCGCGCTAACAACGCACGGTATGAAAAGATTGGCGTCATGGCCCGCTACCTGGTGGATTTGCTCCCGCAAAACGGGAAGGTGCTCACGCAATGCTTCGGGGAAACCATTGTGGGGATGATGCTCAAGGAGGCAAGGCACCGCGGCAATGCGCTTAAAATCTATTGCGCGGAAACGCGCCCTTACTTTCAGGGGGCGCGCCTGACCGCAAGCGTAGCGCACGATATGGGGTTTGATGTGACCGTAATTACGGACAATATGCCCGCGTTTGCCATACAGAACGAAAAGATCGATGTGTTCACCTCGGCTGCGGACGTCGTTTGCCAGGATGGCTACATTGTCAACAAGGTGGGAACGTTTCAGATCGCGATTGTGGCCAAGTATATGGGCATCCCGTATTATGCCACCGGAGCGCCGGACAAAGGTCACCCTACCGTAGATACCGTCAAAATTGAAATGCGGGATCCGGAGTTCGTGCTGCAGGCCATGGGCGTACGTACGGCGATGGAAGGCGTAAAAGGATATTATCCCTCCTTTGACATTACGCCGCCGCATCTGGTCAGCGGCGTTGTAACGGACTGCGGCGTTTACGCTCCGTATGATTTAAAGAGATACTATCAAAGCGGCCATTCGGGCGAATATTAAAAAATGAAGGACGCAATAGGAAAAATGAGTACGA
>JAEXTB010000143.1 GCA_023453725.1 Bacillota bacterium
TGCAACAAGTAACCGCAATGAAACAAAAAACTGCCCTCCGGCGGGGAAGACCGGAGGGCGGCACTGGCGGTTGCTCCAGTGTGTTGGGGGGTGTCATCAGTGAACTCTTTCAGACAAGTACAGTCTACTTTGTTTTCATGAACCCCCCATGAACCGAACGTGAACTTTTGGTGTTTCCTTTTTAAACCTGCCGTGACGCATAAATGCCCTATAATAGGCGTCTTTTATTGAGGGGGACCTTCTCGAAAGAAAAGAATATGGCAGAACTATTCGGTTGCTGCCGATAAAAACATTTGATCGAGGTATTTGATCCCGGTGGCAGTCCGAAATATCTTTTCCCGTGCGGATTGCACAGCGGAGACGGCGCTGCTGCCTTCATACAGGTTCACAAGAAAATCCGCTTCAATTAAGATCTGATAATCGAGGCCGCCAATCCCGGTATATGTGTGATGCCTGCCAATGAGGTAACAGACGCGCTCAATTGTTGGGGCATCGATGCTAAGCGCCGTGAGCATACTGCGGGCAACAGGCGGTCCTTCCTGTTCCTGATAGGGACCTGCGGCGCTTTGATACTTTTCCTCACTCACTTTAATGCCAATATCATGGGTGATGGATGCAATCTCCAATACCCGCTGTGTGTCCTCCGGCAGCCCTTCGCACTCGCCGATGCTTTTTGCAAGCGCATAGACTTTCAGGAAGTGGTTGATCTGGCGGGGGTCCCCTTTGTAATACGCAATCATCGCGCTTATGACATTGCCTGTCATGGCCAATCCTCCTTTTTCGGGTACGAATATCCAGTATGATGTATGGTCATCATACTCCGTGTATTTCTTAAGCGCAAGCCAAGCGGAAAAAGCCCGCCGTCGGGGGCTTTACAAACCATGCCGTATGGCTTATACTTGCCGGAATATGAAAGAGGGGAACGGAACTATGCATAAATCGTGGAGTAAGCTGATCTTGCAGGGACTGCGCCTCGGTATGCTGCTGCAGCTTAGCATAGGGCCGGTATTTGTGCTGGTGCTCCAAACCGCGGTGGGCGGAGGGTTTCTTGCGGCACAAGGAGCGGTATTGGGGGTTGTAGTGGTTGACGCACTCTACATCACGGCAGCCATATTGGGTCTTGGTACCCTCATCAACAAAAGTGAGCGATTGCGCGGGGCGCTGCAATATGTTGGCGCAGGCGTGCTCATTCTTTTTGGGCTTGTGACGGTGTTGGGCGCTTTCGGGGTATCCGTGCTTCCTAAACTCGGGCTTTCCTGGGGTACACAAGGCGGCAGCGCGTTTGTAAAGGCGATACTGCTTACCCTATCAAGCCCGCTTACCATTGTGTTTTGGGCGGGCATATTCGCGGCAAGAATGGGCGAAGACAATATGGAGCAAAAGCAGGCGTTTGTGTTCGGCGCGGGCGCGGTGCTTTCCACACTGCTGTTTTTGACGGTGATCGCCGCTGTCGCCGGTACACTCAAAGGGCTCATCAGCGGAACGCTGATGGATGTGCTCAACGGCTTTGTGGGCCTGGCGCTAATCGGCTCTGGCATCCGCACGGCAAGTAAAAAGCCCGCGGGCGCTGCAAAAGCAAACGGCTGAATTACCAGTGATTTTTGATGAAGGCGCTGCCCGTTTGTTCGAAATTTATAAAAACGTAGACCAACTAAATGCCTCAATGCATTTGAGGTGCTTTGCGGTTGTAATGATAAATTCCAGCTCCATGAGCGTCTGTGCTTCGTCCTGGGAATGAATCAGCTGCAGTGCCGCGCGAAGATCGGCGTCCAATTGCTCCACAGACTCGTGGTGCAAAAACAGCTGCAGAACATCCTTGCCTTTTCGAAACTGCGCGTTCATGTGCTGGACGTTATCCTGCGCGGCAGCCCAGTCTCCGCGGTGCACAACATCCACCGTGTTCTCCGCGGTGCTGACCAGCTCATCCGAAAGTTCGCACAGGTAACGGCTGGGAAATACAAACAGCGCAATCAGTATCGCGATGCTAAGAACATTTGCAATGCGCTTAGCCATCTGTATTCTCCAACTTCACATTCGTTTTGCGGGAGCACATGCGCCCGCCTTTTTTTTCGTACCCCTGCGCGTGCAGCGTCCCATCCGGCGAAAGGCTGGCAAAAAACACTTCGTTTGGGGCAGCGTATCCCATGGCTTTGAGCTGCTCATCAAGCCAGGAATCCGTACAGCCGCAATGCTTGAGCGCTTTGTGGTGTGCTTTTCCATCCAGCACAAGCATTTCGGGCAGCCTGTCTGCATGCGGCGGCAGGTTCATGTCTTTGAGCGTAGGCGCATGCTGATCGCCTTTTAGCATGACGCTTAAGCTTCCGTCCGTTTCAATAATCGCGTATGCGACGTCGCTGATATCAAACACGTCCTTGTTGCGCAGCTGCTCCATTAAATCGCTCAGGGAGTAGCAGGAGCTGCGCATGACTTCCTCAAGCACTTTCCCTTTGGAAATCAGAACCTGCGGTTTTCCGGCAAGCAGCTTTCGGACCCGCTCGCTTTTTAAAGACCCCCACGCAGCCAGCTGCTGCAGCAAAAACAAAGCGAGGATCGGGATCACACCATACACAAGCGGTATGCTGGTGTCTGCGATGGGGTCGGATGCTAGGTCCGCAATCAGCAGGGTAAAGACAAGATCAAATGGCTGAAGTTCGCTGATTTGCCGTTTGCCCATCAGGCGGATGACAATAAATATCAGGACGTACAATATGATCGCGCGCAAGAACAGAATGAACATAACATACCTCCTATAAAGGCTACTTTCCCCAAACAGGATAGAAGTATGCTTCAAACGTAATCCAATTTGTGTGTCGTTTGCCGATACTTTGCTTGAAAGAACAGCTGCCATGCCCCGTATTTTGGAAACTTGGGTGAAAGGAAGTGCCTTTTTGCCGCGCAAGATAGGCTGCTTGTGCATATAGTGGAAGAGGCGGTTCGGATTTTTGTAGATCCGCCGCAATTCCAATGGGAGGTGAGCGTTTTGCCCAACATCTATCTGAGTCCCTCCACACAAGAATCAAACGAATTTGTCACAGGCGGCAGCGAGGAATATCACATGAACTTGCTTGCGGATGCGCTCGAGCCGTATCTGCGCGCAAGCGGTATCCGGTTTACGCGCAATACGCCGGAAATGACGGCAAGGTCGTCTATCCGCGCATCCAATGCGGGAGATTATGACCTGCATCTTGCGCTGCACTCCAACGCCGCGCCGGAGGGGCGCTATGGAACGGTACGGGGATCGGACATCTACTATGCGCCCAATAGCCAGCGTGGGCAGACCGCCGCAAACATTATCGCGGAAAACATACGGGATATTTACCCGGATCCCGATCTTGTACGCGCAATCCCCACCACAAGCATTGGCGAGGTGGTGCAAACAAGAGCGCCTTCGGCGTTTATTGAGCTTGCCTACCACGACAACGAAGAAGACGCGGAATGGATCGTGAACAACACGGATCAGATCGCCCGCACCATCGCACTTGCGCTTACGGAGTATTTCAATACGCCTTTTGTATGGCCGATTACGCCGCGCACAGGTACGGTTGCGCTTTCGAGCGGGAGGCTCAACCTCCGCAGCGGTCCCAATATGGACGCACCTATCGTTGGAACCATCCCCAACGGCTCGCAGGTTACCATACTTGGTCAGCTTGGGGATTGGTATTCCGTGGAGTTTGGCGGCAAATCCGGTTTCGTCAACAGAAACTTTGTGCGGTAGCGCAATGGAACAGGCAGGAGAGGGATTTCCCGCGGAACGGGAGCTTCGTTGCGCAAACGAAGCCGTACAGGAGTGGACGCAGCCGGTTGAGGAATTTTCCCCTGCGGCAAAGCGCGCCATACCCGGCAACATGAATACGGATACCACCACCCAGGAAATGCTGTTGAACATGATCGGCCGCTATGTCATCTGTGAGCTGCTGATTGCCCTGAACACATTCTATATCCGTGAGGGCATACTGCTGCAGGTGGCCCAGAATTTCTTTATGCTATATGATGAGAGCACAAATACGCGCGTAGCCTGCGACCTGCACGCGTTGAAGTTCCTCACCATATTCCCGCCGGGGGAGCGTCCGGGCGTTATGACGCAGGAGCAAAAGTGCAATTACCTCGGGCAGCTCAAAGCCAACCAGGACTGCCGCATGCGAGGGCTTCCTGCGCCGCAGCGCACAAGCGGCATGGAGGACGTCGCCATGACGCCGTTGATCGGAAACCGTACATTGGTGGGTAATACCCCGGCATTGCTGTATGAAGGGCAGTACCGCTGATTGTTTAATGAAGGAAAGATCCTATAAAAAAACCGTCTGTTTACAGACGGTTTTTTTACAACACATGTTGACGCCATAACGTACTAGAACGAGTTGTTCCAGACCCGCATGATCATGTTCCATGTTGCGGGGCCCACAATGCCATCCGGCGTGAGCTCGAACATGCGCTGAAAAGCAATGACCGCGTTGCGCGTCTGCGCGCCGAACGCACCGTCGGCGTTCACCGGCAGCAGCGCGCCGTATACGGTGGAAAGATCGTTGAGATAGCGCTGGAGCGTGCGCACGGCGTCCCCTCGCGCACCCTGGCGCAAGAGGTAACCGGGATAAGGAACAACCGCGTCCGGCAAGGGGAGCCCTTCGCTCTCCATTTCCGCAAGGCCCGTTACGGCTACAAAAATGCGGGAAATCGCATACCAGGTTGCCGGGCCGATAATGCCGTCGGGGGTCAGGTTGAATATGCGCTGGAAGGCGAGGACTGCGGCCTCGGTTTCCGGGCCGAAAAAGCCGGTGGCGCTGGATATGGCGGGTATGGCGGGGTAGTCCTGGCGGATACGGATGAGCTGACGCTGTATGGTGCGGACATAGTCGTTGCGCATGCCGCGCCTGAGCAGGAAGCCGGGATAGGAGCTCTCTATGCCGCGGATGTCGTTTGACTCTACAAGCTCCACATCGTCCCCGTAATAATACTGGATCATTTCAAGCGGCGTGTAACCGCGCTCCGCAAGCGATACCGTGCCCCATTGGGAAAGCCCCGAGCAGGTGGTGGTGCTGCCGTTGCAGAAGGCTGCAAACAAAGGCTCCAGCCGCCCTTCCCTGCGGGGATAGATGTTGAATATTTCGTTTACCAGCCTGCTGATGTTTGAATAGATGTTGCGCCCTTCCACAAACGCCTGATCATATGCGGTGGAGTTGGTGATCTGAAAATTATAGCCACGGCTCCTATACCATTCCGTAAATACGCGGTTGAGCGCAAAGCCAACCTGCGCGTGGATATTGGCGCGCAGGGAATTTTCGGGCCAGGTGGGGAATATTTCGCTGCTGGCGACATTTTTGATATAGTCCGTAAAGGATACAGTGACATTTCTGGCGTTGGTGCCGGGAGCACCCAAATGCACGGTGATGGCTTCCGGGATATAGACGGTGGGGAGCACGCGCGTCTGCTGCTGCATGACGGTGATGCTGTCTGAGAGCGGCGCGAACACAGGGATGGCGGGCGACAGATAGGGGTGAAGCGGAGCGGAGGATGCTTGCTGCTGCGGCACGAGGTCGGGGGGGCCGATGGGGTTCCTGGGCCCGGGTTGGAGTACTGCGGGGACGGGAATATCGATTACTGTTTCTGCTTCCGGCGGTGTCTGCGGTTGTGCAAATACCGCGCGCGGGGCAAATACCGGCGCTGCGGCGGCCTGAGGCGCTGCCGCAAGACGTACCGGCAGCACGGAGTCAATACCGGGGAATATTTGCACCCCTACAATGCGGACGGGCGCAAAACCCGGCGCTGTTACCGCTATGGTATAGCGTGAAAACGCATTGGCCGCGGTTGCAGGGTCAAAGCTTGCTGCAAGTTCCGGCGCGGGGAGGACAAACCGGGCGGTGCGCCCGCTCGCATCTGTCGTGAGTTCATAGCCAGCACCTGTTTCTTCCGAGGTGACCGTAACCGCCGCGTTGGAGACCGGCTGCCGCCGTTCCGTGCTCCTGACTTCAACAACAAGCGTTCCCTGTGCCATTGCGCGCACCATCCTTTTTCTACTGAACCTGATGCACTATTCTATGCTGGGCAAAAAGGAACATGCTTAAAGGACAGGCTATTGCGCCCGCGCTTTAGAAAGCAGCAGGACAAAAATGAGCATGGGCAGTAACAGCAGGGCGAGTATAGGAAACATGGGCAGATAGGTGCCGTTTGTCGCATGTATGTTGCCGGCAATGATGGGGCCGATAAAAGCGCCCAATATGGCGTGTAGCGTTACAACGCTGTAATTGATGGCGTAATGGCGGCTGCCATAAAGCTCGCGGGTGGCGGAAGCCGCGATTGAAGGAAGGCCGCCGTAGCCGGCACCCAGCGCCACGAGACCGGCCACTAAAAGCACGGCGTTTTTCACAAGCAGGGCGGCGTATAACAGGCCAATGGACAGCGCAACCAGCAGAAAATTGAAAAGCATGGTTTTGGACCGGCCGTATTTGTCGAATGCTGCGCCAAACAGAAGGCGGCTTAGGCCGTTGCTGGCAGAAACAATGCCGGAAGCAACCGCGGTAAGGGAAACGGCACCCACCTCTACCGCAAGGGGCACCGCCTGGCCCACCATGGCAAGTCCCAGCGCACTGGCGATCACGCACCAGAAAAACAGCACCCAGAAGGAAGGCATGCTTATAAGACGCCGGGGGTGGATTTCTCCAAGGGAAGAAGTCTCAGTGTGGTTTCCCGGATTGGGCAGAAGGAGAAGTTCCGCCTCAGATGGGGCACGCACAAGCGATGCCGCAAGAAACAGGGCAAGGGAGAACAGCGCCGCAAACACAAGGAATGTCATGCGCCAGCCAAATGCGCCGATCAAAAGCGAAGCCCCGGAGCCTAACAACAGCGCCCCAAGCCCAAAACCCAGCAACAGCATGCCCGAGCAAAAGCCCGGCTTTTCCGGGAACCAGCGCGCAACAGTAGAGAGTATGGCGTTATATCCAAGGCCGACGCCATGCCCGCACAGCACGCCATAGGAGAGATAGAGTCCCCATAAATCTGTGACACGGGAGGCAAGGAAAAAACCGGACAGCATGCACACGGCGCAAAGGCGCAATACAAACCGGCTGGATTTTGTGCGCAGCAAAAGGCCGCTGACAAACCCACCCACACAGAAAAAGCTCATGGAGAATGTAAACACCAAAGAGGTTTGGGATCGGTTCCAGGAAAACATATCCTCAAGGGGCTTTACAAATATGGACCAGCCATAGATCAGGCCTAAAAACAGCAGCGCTGCAGCACCGTACAACAATTGCAAATTCCGCTTTCGTTCCATGGAAACTCCCTTCTTGTTGCAAACATGCAGGAGATGTGTAGTATCTGTCGTGTACCTAAAAAACAGGATCGAAACCATTCTACGCGCACGCGGGAGTCGCGTCAATGCATGCGGTAAAACTGCCCGCTTTCTACTGCCGTACTGGCGGAATATGGATGGGATATGGTATACTTTTCTTGTTCGTTTCACAGGCATTTTTCTTATCGTTTTGTATCTGTACTACATGTTTGAATAACAGAAAACTGAAATGGGAGGACGGGGTATGGGAAGCTTCCGTTTGCCGGAGAACATGCGCCTTGGCGTGGCGGCTGCCGCCACACAGATCGAGGGCGGAGACACCAACAATAGTTGGTATGCATGGTACAAAGAAGGCCATATCAAGGACGGGTCCGATCCTTCCCATGCAGCGGGCCACTATGACCGGTGGGAAGATGACGCCGCGCTGATGAAGGAACTCGGCATTCAAATTTACCGTATGGGCATCGAGTGGAGCCGGATTGAGCCGGAAGAAGGCAAATTTGATGAGGCGGCACTTGCCCATTACCGCGCGGAGATTGCGCTGCTCCGTTCTTATGGCATAGACGTCCTGTTGACATTACACCACTTTACCAATCCGCTATGGTTTGAAGAAAGGGGCGCATTTTTGTGGCCTGATGCCAAGGCGGCATTCCTCCGTTTTGTAGAGCGCGTGGTCTCATATTTAGGGGATCTCGTGGAGGATTACGTCACCATCAATGAGCCAAACGTGTACGCAACCCTCGGCTATTTCTATGGAGAATGGCCGCCGGGACAGCGCTCGTTTTCCAAGACCATGCAGGTCATGCGTACGCTGGCTGGCTGTCATATCGGGGCATATGGGCGCATCCACCGTATCCGAAAGGAGATGGGCATGGCGCAGACACGGGTCGGCTTTGCGCATCACATGCGGGTGTTCGCGCCTCAGCAGAAAAATAATCCCGTGCACCGCATGGGAGCGAAGCTTTCGGAATGGTTTTTCCAAACGGCGCTTGAGCGGCTGTTTTATGAAGGAAAGGGCGCGTTCCTGCTTGGCAGCCCGCAGGGCGTAAAGCCTGGGCTGTACTGTGATTTCCACGGGCTTAACTATTACACTCGCTCGACGGTTGCAGGCATCGGCGATGGCGTAAGAAAGAATGCACCCGTCAATGACCTTGGCTGGGAAATCTACCCCGACGGCATTGTGGAGTGCGTAGCCCATCTTTACAAGCTTTATAAATTGCCCGTTTATATTACGGAGAACGGTACGTGTGACAATACGGACGCCTTCCGCAGCCGCTATATCGCGGAGCATCTGGAGGCGCTTACAAAAAGCGGTCTTCCGGTGGAGCGGTATTACCACTGGTGCTTTACGGACAACTTTGAGTGGTTGGAGGGCGAAAGCTCCCGCTTTGGCATTGTACATACGGAGTATCAAACACTTCACCGTACCATCAAGGAGAGCGGGCGCTTCTTTGCTTCCATCATTGCCGAACATGGCGTAAGTCAAGCGCTTCATGCGCAGTACTGTAACGTGCCCTACCGCACAAATGGGGAGGGAAAGGCATGACAACGCCCATGTGGTGGAAGGAGCGGGTGGTTTACCAAATCTATCCGCGCAGCTTTTGCGACAGCAACGGGGACGGAATAGGAGACATCCCGGGGATCATCAGCAAGCTTGATATGCTCAAAGATCTGGGGGTCGGTATCCTGTGGCTTTCTCCCGTCTACTGCTCGCCCAATGAGGACAATGGATACGACATCAGCGATTACCGCAATATCAACCCGGAATTTGGAACAATGGCGGACATGGACCGCCTGATTACCGAAGCGGGCAAGCGCGATATCCGCATTGTGATGGACCTTGTCATCAATCACACCTCAAAAGAACACGAATGGTTCCAAAAGAGCCGCGAGAAAAACAGCCCTTACCGGGACTATTACATCTGGCGGCCGGGTAAGGGGGAAGGGAAGCCCCCCAACAACTGGACGAGTTTTTTTGCCGAGGATTGTTGGGAATATGACGAAAAAAGCGGCGAATATTACCTGCACCTGTTTGCGCGCGGCATGCCGGACCTCAACTACCACAACCCGCGCGTGGTGGAGGAAGTAAAGGATATTCTGCTCTTCTGGCTCAACAAAGGAATTTCCGGCTTCCGGTGCGACGTCATCAACGTCATCTATAAAACCTCCCTTGCGGACGGAAAGAAAAAACTGATCTTAACGGGCAGCGAACATTATATTTCACAGCCCGGCTGCCACAAACTGCTCTCTGAGTTCCGGCGGGATGTGCTCGATGGGTACGATTGTTTTACCGTAGGAGAAACGGTATTTGTCACGCCCGAGATGGGGAAGGACTTATGTGACCCAAGACGCAAAGAGCTTGATATGATATTCACGTTCGAGCATATGGAGACTGACCAAGTCATAGTCAAATGGTTTAGGACCCGCTTTCAGCCGCAGAAGTTTGCAAAGACAATCGTCAAATGGCAGGCGGCGCTGGAGTGGAACGCAAACTACTTGGAAAACCACGACCAGCCCCGCAGTGTTTCCCGCTTTGGCGATGACAAAACGTATTGGAAGCAGAGCGCAAAGCTTCTGCTTACACTTCTTATGACACTGCGCGGCACGCCCTACTTATACCAGGGGCAGGAAATCGGTATGACGAACTTTGATTTTACTTCCATGGACGATATCAGGGATGTGGAAAGTCACAACGTCTACCGGCTGGCGAAAAAACTCCATTTGCCCCGCAGCTACCGCTGGAAGATGATGCAGCGCACCAGCCGCGATAACGCCCGCACACCCGTGCAGTGGGACGATACCCCGAATGCAGGGTTTACGGCGGGTACGCCATGGATCAAGGTCAACGGCAACTATCGGAACATCAACATGGCGCAGCAAATGGGGGATGAAACCTCCATCCGCAGCTTCTGTAAGAAACTGATTGCGCTGCGCGCGGGTGATGGAGCATTGCTTTACGGAGAATTCTCTGTTCTGGCGGTGACAAAGGAACTGTTTGCCTACCGCCGCACATTAAATGGCAGGGCTTACACCGTGCTGTTAAACTGGTCACAAAAGACAATAGAAGCAGATTACCGGGGCAAGCTCATGCTCTCCAACTACGGCGAAGATGCGTACTCCGGAACACTTAAGCCTTATGAAGCGGTGCTGTTATATAACGAGGGCACGCTATGAGCGGCTTTATTGCGGAAGAGAACGGCGTATTTCGCCTGAATACCAACAACACCAGCTACTGGTTTCGTATCACTAGCTTCGGCCATGTAGAGCACATCCATTATGGCGAGCGGCTGCAGACAGGCGAAATTGAACCGCTGCTTTTAAAACGCACGGCCTATACCGGCAGCACCGTGCTCTATGACCAAACCGATACGACGTATTCTCTTGATACGCTGCTTTTAGAGTGGAGCGGCATTGGAAAGGGCGATTTCAGGCAAACACCGGCGGAATTATTGATGCCGGACGGCACGTTTACGGCGGATTTTACCTACAAGAGTTACGCGATAGTTGCGGGCACAGCTGCGCCAAATGAGCTGCCCGGCGCATACGGAGGGGAAGCGGAATGCGAGACGCTCTGTATATCTTTGGAGGACACGCAAGCAAACGTGGAGTTGAGCCTCTATTACACCGCGTTTCCGGAAACGGACGTCATTACCCGCCGCTGCGTATTAAAAAACAACAATGAAAAGCAGCTTAGTATCCGGCGGCTGATGAGCATGATGCTTGATATACCCAACCGCAATTACCAGATGGCGACGTTTGACGGCGGGTGGATCAAAGAGGCGCACCGGCATGATAGGCCGCTGCAATACGGCATGTTTGTCAACGAAAGCACAACAGGTG
>JAEXTB010000190.1 GCA_023453725.1 Bacillota bacterium
ACATTAAACGCTACGGCGCCGCACGCTATGCTGGCACTTGGGCTGGGCTTTGTTTCGGCCGCCACAATGACAATCCCCGGGTTAAGCGGCTCCATGCTGCTCATTCTTCTTGGCTATTTCGAGCCCATGCTCCAATATGTCAACGGGTTTACCGGCGCCCTGTTCCGGCTTGATTTTTCCACGCTGCTTGAGAAGGCAGTCATACTCATGCCGTTTATACTGGGCGTGGTGCTGGGTATTATCTGCATGGCGCGGTTGGTCCGCATATTGCTGCGCCGCTATCCGCTCGCAACCTATTACGGCATCATCGGCCTCGTGCTTGCTTCCCCGTTTACGGTATTTTACCAGCAGAGGCTGATGCAGGCTTCCATAGGCGCGCTGCTTTCAGGCATACTGTTTCTAGGCGCGGGCTACCTGCTTGCCGTTCTTCTGGGAGGCAGGAACGATGAACGCTAGCCATACGCTGCCCTATACGCTTCTTACCAACGATGTGGATGCTTATGGCCTGTGGCGGCCCAATTCCATGTTCCGGCTAATGCAGGAATCTGCCGGGGTGCATTCCGCTGAGCTTGGCTTTTCCCGGGAAACTCTGGTGAAGGACCTCGGCTTTGTGTGGATGATTGCACGGGCGCAATCGGTTATACACCGCACGCCCAAGTACCGGGATACCATTCATATTACGACATGGTACGGGGAACCGAATAAGATTACGTTCCCGCGTTATTTTCGCGTATATGACGAACAAGGGGCGCTGCTGGCTTCCGCCTCCACGGCATGGACGCTGGTGGACCTTTCCTCGCGCCGCATTGTCCCACCGGGAAAATCACAGCTTATTTTTCCGCCGGTAGCTTCCCTTACATCTGAACTGCCCGAACCGGGAAAGCTACGCCTGAAAAAGGAGGGCGCGCCCGTCATTGCCTGCCGCGCTCCGCTTTACAGCGATATTGACGTCAACGGGCATATGAACAACGCAAACTATGTAAGCTGGATATTGGATTTGTTCCCGCTCGAACACCACAGGCAATTCCGCCTTCAATCGTTTTCCATCGGCTACTTATCCGAGGCCGTTCCGGGGGAACAGGTGCAGATGAGCCTTTATTGCGATGGCGATGCGTTTGAAGTGCTGGGCGTTGATCTTGCGGACAGGCATGCAGTATTTGAAGCACAGGGAGAATGGCTCCCTGTTTAACTTAATTAGGAGGAACTTTCATGGTCATCATCACAATGGAAAACGGCGGTAAAATCGAGCTCGAGCTTGACCGCGCGGCTGCACCCAACACGGTAAAGAACTTTTTGTATCTTGCCAACCAGGGTTTTTACAACGGGCTTATATTCCATCGCGTCATACCCGGCTTTATGATTCAGGGCGGCTGCCCGGACGGCACCGGTATGGGCGGCCCGGGTTACGGCATTAAGGGTGAGTTTGCGGCAAACGGACATAAGAACCCGCTCAGGCACGCGCGCGGCGTCATCTCCATGGCGCGCGCCGGAAACCCCAACTCCGCAGGCTCTCAGTTTTTTCTTATGCACAAGGATTCCCCGCATCTCGACGGACAATATGCGGCGTTTGGCAAAGTGATAAGCGGCATGGAGGTTGTGGATGAGATCGCGTCCGCCCCAACGGATATGAGGGACCGCCCCAAGACCGAAATGCGTATAAAATCCGTAGAAGTCATCGACGAAGGTGAAATTGCGGAACCGGAAAAAGTCTGATGCTTGGCGTTTGCTTCTAGGCTAGGCCCATTGTTCCCGCCACGTAAATAAAAGACAGGGAGGGCGCGCTATGCGTGCGATTTGGGCCGTTATTTTCATATTGCTGCTGCGATATGTCCTTCTGGCGTTGTTTAACAAAGCGGCTCTTAAACGTGCGGCTCTTTTCCCGCCGCTTTCCGGTGTGGAAAAGCCAATGTATATTGTGTATCAGCTTTGTAGCGCTGCGCTGCTGATCTATCCGGCTTTTCTCCCCATTGCATCCGGCACAGCCCTGTTTACAACAGGGCTGTGTGTTTATGGGGCTGGACTCTTGTTGTTGGTGGTTTCTCTCCATAATTTTGCATTTCCCGATCATAAGGGGCTTAACAAAAGAGGGCTTTACCGGTTTTCACGCAATCCCATGTATGTATCTTATTTTCTTTGCTTTTTCGGCGTCGCAATACTCGCGCAGTCTTTGCCTCTTCTTATCATACTTATTCTTTTTCAGGTTTCCGGCCACTGGATGATTCTTGCCGAGGAGCGCTGGTGCCTTGAACATTTTGGCGGGGACTACCGCCAATATATGAACACGGTGCGCCGTTATATTTGATTGCAACTGTTATTATGATCGGACTATGAAAGGAGGCCCATATGCAGCGCTGCGACTGGTGTGGAACGGACGAATTGTACTTAAAGTACCACGACGAGGAGTGGGGCGTCCCTGTACATGACGATAGAAAGCATTTTGAGTTTCTTGTGCTCGAATCCGCGCAGGCAGGTTTAAACTGGTACACCGTGCTCAAAAAGCGGGAAAACTACCGCAAGGCATATGATGGGTTTGATCCTGAAAAGGTAGCCCAATATGACGAAATCAAGGTGGAGGCTTTGCTCCATGACGCGGGCATTATCCGCAACCGCAAAAAGATAGAGGCTTCCATCGCCAATGCGCGGGTGTTTTTGGAAATCCAGCGTGAGTTTGGAAGCTTTGATCACTACATCTGGGGGTTTGTGGGCGGAAAGCCCGTGGTGGGCGATCACGCCTCGCTCAAGGATGTGCCCGCCACAACGCCGCTTTCCGATGCGGTGAGCAAGGATTTAAAAAAGCGTGGCATGCGCTTCTTTGGTTCCACAATCGCGTATGCGCACTTGCAGGCAACGGGCATCGTAAACGACCATACGAATTACTGTTTCCGTAAAGAGGAATGCGCTGGGCTGCAATAGACGGCGTATGCTCCGTTTTAAAAACGAGAATTGGCACAGCTTGCGCTGTGTCTTTTTTTAACCAAAACCCAGTCTTTTCGCAGCATCCCGCCACATGTCAAGATTTACTGCCTTCGTTCTCCGATAAGCAAAATTGCTCCAAGCCATACTAAGTTTCAGGAGGCAGCCGGAGCGCCGTTTTTATGTGGGCAATACCGAGCTGAATCTTTTTTTCTCTTTTTTGCATAGTATGGGATATGCCGTTGCTTTTACTATTGCACGGCCTGCCAAGGAGAGTGATCATGTGCTGACGCGCAGGATTGAAATAGGAGAATACGAAGTGGACGTCAAGCGCCTGCTGGAACGGAGGCTGAACCAGACTGGCCATAGCTTCACGCTGACGCCCGATGGACAAAGCGTAGTTGCGGAGCTGGACGATCCGGGAAGCCTTGATGCGCTTTCCATCGCGCTTGCGCTGCTGCTGTGCAGGGATCTCTGCCAGTATGAGCTTGCAAAACTGACCAACCGCCTCCCGCTTTCGCTGGTGGAAAAACAGGCGGTGCTTTCGGATGCCATCCGATGCGCGCGCAAGGTGGAGCGTCCCGGTGCGGTGCGCCGCGCCATCAAAACATACCTGGAAGAAGAAGATAGCCTGCATCTTTCCGGATATATGCGCTTCCGCATGCCGGATACGCTCAATTCCTGGCGTCTTTGCGTACAGAGCGCATCGGAGGAGCTGCTGCTGGAAAAAGAATACCTGGAGCTTATGGGCGTACTGCGGGCGTTTGTACAGGTGAAGCCTACGCGTATACGCGAAGTCTCGCTGCTGCTGCATCCGGATGGTTCCTGCACGCTCACAGACGAAAGCGACGCCCGCATTGATTGTGATGCGGCCGCAGATCCGGACCGTCTGATCAGCATGCTGGTGGATTTGGCACCTGAACGGTTGACCGTATACGACTTGACAACCGAGCAGGATTCGGAACTGACCGAGATGCTTGCCCGCGTGTTTGCGGGGCGTGTACGGTTTGTACGGTAATATTTCGTATTGATTTCTAGCCTTTCGCTTACGGAACGGCGCTTTTTTATTGCCTTTTTTGAGCATGTTCCCTATACTGTGAGTATTACAAAAGGGAGCTTTGAAAAATATGCCAATCCGCATCCGCACGTATCGGTATGCCCCTCTTGCAACAATACTCAACGTATTTGGCCGCATTGCCGGATATCTTTTGATCGTTGGCGGGATTGCCCTGTTTATTGGCGCGCTCAATGAAGACGGCGTTGCAACGGGTCTATTGGCGCTTGTTCTTCTGGGCGGCGGAGGCGCGGGGGTCATTGCGCTTGCAAATTTCCTCACCAATAAGCTGGCGCAAAAAATCCTTATCAGCAAATTCCTCAAAAAGCCGGAGTTTGCGCAGAAACTTTCGCAGGAGAACCCGGAGCTTTACCGTCAGCTTGCCTCCGCGTTTGCACGCGCCTGAGGTTTTTGCACTGCCATGGGGTTTTTGTTGACGCAATGAAAGCCTCGGTATATAATACGGCTATATGAGATGACTTTGGAAGAGTACCGCCTTTTCAACGGGCATTCAGAGAGGAAGCGCCCCGGCTGCAAGCGCATCCTGCCTCACGGACGGGAAAACCATCCAGACGATCATAACGGGTTGCGCCGGTATCCGCTATTTGAGTGGTTTTATACAACTAGGGTGGAACCGCGGGAATTGTAAGCCCGTCCCTTGGCAGATTTGTCAAGGGACTTTTTTTACGCACAGCAGACGAACGATTTAGAGATTTAGGAGGATTGAATATGAAAATCACATTCCCGGATGGAAGCGTACGCGAATACGCAAATGGTACGACGGCACTGCAGATCGCCGCGGACATCAGCCCGCGCCTTGCAAAAGCAACCTTGGTATGCGAACTTGATGGCAAGCTTGCGGACGCGTTCCGCCCCATAGAAGGCGATCATGCCATTAAATTCTTGGATTGGAACGAGGAGGGCGGCCGCTGGGGGTACCGCCACACCGCGTCCCATATCCTTGCGCAGGCAGTCAAGCGGCTGTTACCGGATGTCACGCTTGCGATTGGCCCCGCCATTGACAATGGATTTTACTATGACTTTGAC
>JAEXTB010000205.1 GCA_023453725.1 Bacillota bacterium
CTGGTATGCTTCCCGTGTGGCCATGGAGACCCCCATTGCCATGCCCCCCGCGATGATACCCCGCATGGCTTCAGGATCGATGACGCGGCCAATGTCCATGATCGTCGTTGCAGACAAGATCCGGTAGGTGTATTCCTTTGTATCCACCTCTACCTCCACGGTCTGCGCGCCGACCGACCAGGAAGGTCCCGTCCGCCCTTTGCCAGAAACCTCGTCCAATAACGTCAGCCCTTTTAGCATAAAGCTGCCGCGCCCGAGCACCGGTTGCCCGATGGAAGAGCCATCCTGCGCCTGGTAGCCGTTGACGATATCTTTTAGAAGAATGAACTTTTCCGGCGCGCTCTTTTGGTACACCCGGGCATGCGCCACCTCTATTTCCTCTTCTGTACACCCAAGCGCCATAGCGCCAATATGCTTCAATTGCGCAATAATATCGTCCGCCGCGGCGCAGACGGCATTCCCCGCCATATGCGCCGTCATACTCGCGACCGTTTTCCAATGTTCCGGATTTAATCGCGTGTCCACCGGGAAGGAGACATGAACCATACTTGGCTCAATCTTCAGTTTCTCCGCAAACATCTGCGCTAAAAGCGTCTGCCCGCCGGAACCCATTTCCACCACCCCGGTGTTGAGGTTGAAGCTTCCGTCCGGGTTGGGGGTGACAAGCGCGCCGGAAACGGCGTTGGGCGGCGGATTTTCACACTTCCAAAAACAGGCGGCGCCCTGTGCGCGCACCGTGTTTTCTTTCACCGGAATGACGCGCCCGCTTTCCCATTTGGAAAGCGATTTGAGCTGTTGCAGGCAGGCGGGAAGATTGCCGGTGTTGCCGTGGGTAACAAGTACCTGCGTGGGCGTTTCCTTGCCGGGGATGATTGCGTTTTTCTGCCGCAGCACCAACGGATCCATGTGAAGCTTGTTTGCCAGCGCGTCCATTGCGCGCTCGATGCAGAACGTGAGTGAATCGTGCCCGAACCCGCGGTAGGAGGTCGCAAACGTGTGGTTGGTATATACGCAATAAGCGTTGCAGGATAAGTGCGGGATGTCATATGGACCGGTACAGTCCACGGCGATGGCCTTGGTCATATAGGGGGCGCTGTCGCTGTATGCGCCGCAGTCCACCCAATAAGAAAGGCTGGCGGCCTTCAGAACGCCTTCCCTGTCGGCCCCCAAAGTGAGTTCTGCCTCCAGCCCGATCCGACAGGGAGCGGTTTTAAACTCCTCCTCGCGCGGGAGGGTCACGCGCACCTTCTGCCCGTTGAGCCTGCTTGAAGCGATATATGCTAAAAACTCGAGAAATACCGGCGCTTTACCGCCAAAGCCGCCGCCAACAAACGGCACTTTGACCTCTATTTTACCCGCCTCCAGCGCAAACGCCTCTGCAAGCTGCTTGCGCACCTCGTAGGGCGCCTGGGAGGAAGTCGAAATTACCACAGCGCCGTCGGCCTTGATTTCAGCTTCCGCGCAATGCGTTTCCATAGGTGCGTGCGCCGAAGGCGGCAGAAAGAAGCGTTTTGTCAGCGTAACATCGCTTGCTTTTAGCGCGTTTTCCGCATCCCCTTTTCGTATTTGATATTGATTTGCAATATTGCTGTGCGGGGCGGGGTAAATGTCCGGCTTTATGCGCCGGTAAGCTTTGGGATTGTCGTGGACATGCGGGGCCCCTGCCTTAAGGGCTTGCGAAGGGGTCAGGACCGGGGGAAGGGGCGTGTAGGATGCTTCGATCAATTCGAGCGCCCGTGAAGCAATATGATCCTCCCATGCGACGACCAACGCGACAGGTTCGCCCGCATAACGCACTTTTTCTCTGGCTAATATCGGCCGATCCTGCAGCAAGGGGCCGACCGAGCGCGGGCAATCCTGCCCGGTCAATACGGCGAGCACCCCGGGCAGCGCTTCCGCTTTGGAAACGTCGACTCGCTCAATAACGGCGTGCGCATGCGGGCTTGTAAGCAGGCGCGCAAATGCCGCGCCTGTCCCCGGAAGGTCATCCATATAAACAGCGCGGCCCGTCACCTTATCCCAGGCATCCTTCCGCGTTACATTCGTTCCGATGGCAGTGCTCAAAAAATAAATCCTTTCCATATAACTACCTGATTTTTACATAGTCTGTGCAACTTTGGACAGATTAACCAAAACAAAAGGCAAAAGGAGTGTCTCGCAATGAATCCGTTTCTGGAAAAGCCCGTACCGGTATTTGAAGGTATCATGGATTGGTCCACCGTCTACCCCAAACCTTATGATAAGCGTACGGTAGATCCCTATACCAAGGTCCGCATTATACTGATGAACGGTATCGAAGTGGAAAGCACCATGTTCAAACATCAGCTGCATCGCCACTGCACTGACAACGATGTGCGGCGTGAGGTGGCGCTCTCCCGGAGGGTGGAACAGCTGCAGCAAAAGCACATCAACTGGCTCAAGCCCATTGATGAGACGGCGCTTGAAACCACAATCGGCTATGAGCATGTGGCGGTAGATTTGACAGCCTGGCTTGCGGAGAATGAGCCGGATGCCTATGTGAAGCAGGCGCTCGACTTTGCGCTGCTGGAGGATTTTGACCATCTGTACCGTTATGCGAACCTTTTGGACATGGACGCAAACATTCCGGCGGAAGGTCTGGTGAAAAGCTATGTGGAAATTACGCCGGGCAGGCCCACAATCGCGGAGCACCGGCATCCGTATGAATCCGTAAAGCGCCACATCGATTGTAAGACGGCCAGTATTCAGACAAAGCTCAATACGCTCATCATCACCGCTGGCGAGCAGCAGACGATGAACTTTTATATGAA
>JAEXTB010000220.1 GCA_023453725.1 Bacillota bacterium
CACGGGAAGCATACCAGTATGGTGCGAACGGCACTTTGACCACCCCGACATTGCGCACCTACAAGCTGCTGCACATCGGACAGGAGCCGATCTATCGCGCAGGGTTTGTAGAGACGCCGGAGGAAAACGCGCCTTACGGTGTGCGCAAATTTTCTGAGCACGGTATTTTGGGGATGTCTGCGGCGCTTGCAAACGCGCTGTCTTCCGCGCTCAACCAGCCCTTGGATACGCTGCCGCTCACACCCGATCGGCTCTGGCGCACCATGGAAGGAGGCAACCTATGATTCCTTGCGATTTTATCTACTGCAAAACAGATACATTGAAGGAAGCTGCCGAGGCATATAAGGCGTATACGAAAGAAGGCAGACAGGTGTACTATTACGGCGGCGGCAGCGAGATCATCACCATGAGCCGCGCGGGCAGCATATGTCCCGATGTTGTGATCGATTATAAATCGATTCCCGAATGCAGGGTGTTGGAGATTGACGGGGCATATCTTGCCATCGGCGCGGCGCTTTCGCTGACTTCCATTAAGGACTCAAAACGCTTCCCCATGCTAAGCAGCGCCTGCGGCCGGGTGGCGGACCACACCAACCAATGCCGCATCACGCTGGGCGGCAACCTTTGCGGGTCCATCCGTTACCGGGAATGTAGCCTCCCCTTGCTGGTCTCGGACGCAAAGCTGTTGCTCTCTTCCGGCAAACGGACACGCACCGTGCGGTTTGGTGACGTATTTCAGCAGCGCATGCAATTGAAGCCGGGCGAACTGGTCGTGCAGGCGCTTGTACCCGTAAGCGCGCTTCGTGCACCGTTTGCGCATATCAAAAAAGCGCCCAGTGAGAAGATTGATTACCCGCTTGTGGACGTTACGGCGATGGTCTTTCGCAAGAAGCTGCGCGCGGCGTTCTCTGGCGTATGCGAATTTCCATTCCGGAGCGCCAAAGTGGAAGCGGCGCTCAACAACAGAAGAAAATCCATCCCCGAACGCGTACAGGCGGCAATCAGGCATTTGCCCGCAGAACCCGTGACGGATGCGGAAGGCAGCGGCGCCTACCGCCTCTTCATGCTGGAACGGACACTGGAAAACCTGTTATCCGCATGGGAGAACGGCAGCCTGGAGGGGAAAAACGCATGATTGTTTACGAAGGGAGAACCGTGATCACCCTCACCGTCAACGGAGAGCCCCGCTCCGTCATGGCGCGGCCTTCCGACGTGCTATTAGATGTACTGCGCACGCAACTGCATTTGACCGGCGCAAAGCCTGGCTGCAAAAACGGGGACTGCGGCGCGTGCACTGTGCTTCTCGATGGCTGGCCCGCAAAATCCTGCTTGGTGCTTGCGGTTGAGTGTGTAGGGCATGAAATTTTAACTGTGGAAGGCCTAAAAGGCACGGCGCCTATCCAGCAGGCATTTGTTGCGCACAACGCGTTCCAGTGCGGCTACTGCACATCCGGCTTCCTGATGGCGGCGCACGGGCTCTTGATGCACCACCCGCAGCCGGAAGAATACCAACTCGAGGAATGGCTGCAGAGCAACATCTGCCGCTGCACAAGCTACAATGAGATCCGCGCAGCGCTTAGTTCTCTGACGGACGCAAAGACATAAAAACGTCCGCCTGATCAGGCGGACGCTGCATTTCTTTTCTTATCTACAGGTATTACTCCTGCGGATCGACGCAGAGCTTGTCCTCAAACGCTTCAAGAGCCAATACCGCCGCGCCGATTGCGCAGCCGAGCGTGCCCAAGGACGAGGCTTCAATGAGCACGTCTTTGGCGTGCTGCGGATACTTTCGCCCGCGCGTATACGTGCGGATGCGGTCCACAAACCGTTCGCTCAGGCCGGGGAGCGTTCCGCCAAGCACAATGAGTTCGGGGCTGAAGAGCGTAACCACATTGCCCAACGCCACCGCGATTGTCCGCGCCGCCTTATCAATAATATCCACAAACAGCGGTATCCCAAGATCGCTCAAACGGAAAATATCCTCCAGCAGCAATTCCTCCACGTCGCAGGGTACAGGAAGGTTGCAGTTGTCCAGCAGCTTGATGCGGGTGCGCGCCTCGTTGATGAGCGCTTCCCCCTTTACCATGGCTTCCAGACATCCATACTGTCCGCAGCTGCAGCGCGGGCCGTTGGGCTCAATGAGCATATGGCCGATTTCGCCCGCCCCGTCCATAAACCCGTGAATGACATTGGCATTGGTCACAAGGCTTCCGCCGATGCCCTGCTTAAACAGCGTCATATAAAACACCGTCTTATAGGACGCGGCTTTTCCGAAGCTGGCTTCGGCAAGGGCGGCGGCGTTTGTTTCACGGTCGCAGCAGCACGGAAGTTGCAGGCGCTCTTCCAAAATAGAACAGATGGCGACATCCTTCATATCCGGAAAATTGGGCGGGTTAATTAAAATGCCGTTGCGGGAATCCAGCGGACCCGGAGCGGCAACGCCTACCCCCAATACCCGATCCTTTGCTATTCCGCTCTTTTTGAGAAGATGCTCGACTCCCTGCACAATTTTTTCTAAAATGGCTTCCTTTTGCGCGTACCGGTCCACTTCGATTTCATAGTTCATCACAGGGCGGGCCTTAAAATCGCACAGGACAAAGCTGATCCCATCCGTAGTCAGCACCACACCCGCCAGATAATATGCTTCTGGATTGGTGTCAAGCATAATTGGGCGGCGGCCTTTTGAGGCGTTTGCGACGCCTGTTTCGAGCAGGACGTTATTTTTCATAAGCCCCGCCACAATATTGGTAACGGCAGGCGACGTCAGCCCAAGCTCTTTTGCAAGCTCCGCGCGCGAAACCGGCGCGCGTTTGCGCACCGCATCCAGCACAATTCGGGCATTGTTCATTTTCATGGTCTGACTATTGATCTTTTCCATTCGCTATACGCCCCAGTTGATCAGAACAAACTGATATAATTATTCTAATTAATAAACACATTTTGGGTTTTAGGCGGGATTCGAGCCGATATACTCTTTATA
The DNA here is from genome assembly GCA_023453725.1 of Bacillota bacterium. Lineage (GTDB taxonomy): Bacteria > Bacillota > Clostridia > Christensenellales > CAG-138 > JAEYLA01. The sequence continues at coordinate 2,981 of JAEXTB010000220.1, forward strand.
GCATAGTTTTAGGCGGATTTCAAGGTGAAAGAACATTTATAAACTACGGTTATAGAAAAAACAGGCAGAATTAAAATTGTGTTACGATTTATTATATTAAATGAATTAAAAATATTATTGCAAATCTAAAAATAACATGATACGATATGCAAGCAAGGAACCGCAAGGCACTGTTGCCGGTTTTTATGCGAAATGGCGCGAAAACTGGCGCTATACCAGAAATTGCGATCTCGGGCTCCATCTGAAACGCGCTTTATCGGCGCAAGCCTTCCTACAACCCAAGAACATCAGGTAATCCAACTATATTAATTACAAAAACAAAATGTCCGCATTGTAACGATTGCTCTTTTTTGCTTGCAACGATCACCAGTTTCGCGCAAAAACGCGAATGAACAATAATCAGGAGGAGAATCCAAATGAAGCACATCAAGCTGTCTATCGCATTGCTGCTGGTGCTGAGCATGTCCCTTGCAGCGTTCGGCTGCGCCGCCCCGGCAGAAACCCCTGCAGCTCCCGAAGCCCCTGCCGCGACTGAAGCCCCCGCAGCGCCCGCTGAGGAAAGCCCTGCCGCGCCCGCCGAGGAAACCTTTAAGGTTGCCGGCGTCGTGTTCCAGGATGACCAGTTCATGAACATGCTTACCAAAGGTTATGTTGATGCCGCTGCGGCAGCAGGCGTAGAATGCCTCACCGCCAACACCAGCAACGACCAGGCCAAAGAAGTTGAGCTCATCAACACCTATGTAGGCCAGGGCGTCAAGGGCATTGCAATCGCCCCCCTGAGCTCCGACGCTTCCATCGCAGCGCTGCGCGACGCCAACGCCCAGGGCGTGCAGATCGCCATCACCAACCTGAACCTTGAAGGCGCAGACTTCATCGCGGGCGGCTATTGTTCCGATGACTTCACCAACTGCAAACTGGTTGGCACCGAAGCCGCAAAGGCCATCAAGGCAAAATTCGGCGACACCACCATCAAGCTCGCGATCGTGCAGTTCAAGTCCCTGCTCGTTGACCAGTCCACCGCGCGCGTCAACGGCTACCTCGCCGGTCTTGAAGAAGGCGGCGTGAAGTATGAAATCGTTGCCGATCAGGACGCCTGGATGCAGGACACCGCGCTTGAAACCGCCGGCGGTATCCTCACCGCGAACCCGGACCTCAACGTCATCATCACCGTGAATGACGGCGGCACCATCGGTTCCACCATGGCTGTCACCAACGCCGGTCTTGCTGATAAGGTTCTCGTATTCGGCCATGACGGAAGCGACCAGATCTCCAGCATGATCCTCGACGCCGCAAGCCCCCTGTATGCCGTTGTAACACAGGATCCCTACGGCCAGGGCTTCAACGCGATGACCGCACTTATCAAGGCCATCAAAGGCGAAGACATCTCCGACACCAAGGGCAAGGTACAGTTCGTACCCGGCACCGTTCTTTCTAAGGGCGACCTCGATGGCGTCAACAAATGGCGCTCCGACAACGGCCTGTAAGTC
>JAEXTB010000259.1 GCA_023453725.1 Bacillota bacterium
TTTACAATGTTCTTTTTGCCGGTAGCAAGCCGCGCCACGCGGATTGCGCCCATACAGGCTTCCGTGCCGGAACCAAGCATGCGGAACATTTCCACATGCGGCATGCTGTCCGCAATCTTTTTTGCAAGCTTGTATTCGTATTCATGGAAGAGGCCGGTGGAGGGACCGCAGGTATTTAAAAGTTCAATTACTTTATCCCGTACATAGGGCGGGTTGCTGCCCAACACAGTGGGGCCGCCTGCCTGTAAAAAGTCAAAATATCGGTTGCCGTCAATATCGTAGAGATACGCACCTTCCGCCTTGGTAAATACCAGCGGGAACGGATAGTTGAACGCGAGGTTGTGCTGTACGCCGCCGGGAATATATTCTTTCGCCTCTTCAAACATTGCTTTGGACTTCGCGCACTTTTTGCCGTAGTATTCCGCCTCGTAGTTGGCAAGCGCTTCCGGCCTAATGCTGTGGACGGGCTGCGCAATCAATGCGTCCAGCTTTTTGGTAATGGATGCTGCATCCGGGTATTGTGAAATGGCAAAGCGGGTATCCATTGTTGAGCCCTCCCGAAATGAAATGTGAGTGATGGCTCACTCATGATGGTTTTAGTATAACAGCCGCCCTACAAAAGTCAATATATCCCGGAGCATATTTCTAATCTATTGCAAATCGGTTTTATGACACAGGAGCAAAAAATAAACGGTTGAAGGATACATTATCTGTATTCTGAGAAAATGATTGCAGGATGCATGGCACACTGCTAGAATAAGAGTGAGCAATCACTCACTATCGCATACGCAACAACATAAGAATAGGAGAGAGGGCATTGACGCAACTGTTTGAGCGGATCCCGCAGGAAAAGCGCACGCGGATTTTAGAGACCGCAATGGAGGAATTTGCCCGCTGCGGGTTTGAAAATGCAAATACCAACGTGATTGCGCAAAAGGCGCAAATCAGTGTGGGAAGCTTGTATAAATACTTTCTCAACAAAGAGGACTTGTTTCTTTCCACTGTTAGGTACTGCTCCGCGGCGCTCAAGGAAACGCTGGAGGAGATCATGGAGGGGGAAGAAGATATCCTCATAAAGGTGGAAAAGGCGCTGCGCGCCATACAAAGGCATTCGCGGGAAAACCGCAGCATGATTCACCTGTACAACGAAATGACCACCAACAGCAATTCCGAGCTGATGCTTCAATCTGTAGACGAGATTGAAGGCATGACGAGCCGGATGTATACCGATCTTGTAAGGCGGCTGCAAAAGGAAGGCCAGGTCCGGAAAGACTGCGATCCAGGCATGTTTGCGTTTTTGCTTGACAATATCTTTATTGTGATGCAGTTCAGCTACGCGTGCGAATACTACACAAAGCGCTTCCGCCTGTACGCGGGGGAGGATGTGCTTGAGCGGGACGAATATGTCATTGAGCAGACACTCAAATTTGTGAAGGGCGCGTTTACCGAACCAAAAAAACGGTAAGTTTGCAGGAAAGGAACTGGCTCATATGGCCAAAAGCAGCTATCTCATTGCCTATGATATTGGAACGACGGCGCTAAAAACCTGCGTGTTCTCGCTGGACGGCGCGTTGACGCTGCGCGCTTTCTCGCAGCAGCCCTATTCCCTTGCAGTATTTCCGGATGGCGGCGCGGAGCAGCAGCCGGAGGATTGGTGGAACGCCATGTGCGCTACCACACGGGAGGCACTAAGTTCTGCAGGGCTGCAGCCCGGTGAGATTGCGGGGCTCTCGTTTTGCTCCCAAATGCAGGGGCTGGTCTTGGCGGACAAAGACGGCAACCCGGTTCGCCCGGCAATGAGCTATATGGACCAGCGCGCTGTGGAGGAGTATCAATCGGGCATGGCCTTTGGTCTACAGCTAAACGGCATCAATGTATTCCGGCTGCTGCGCTCGCTTGCCATTACCAAGGCAGTGGCCGGAAGCGTCAAAGATCCTGTTTGGAAATATAAATGGGTGCAGCGGCGCGAGCCGGAGGTTTTTTCTCGCGTTTACAAATGGCTGGATGTAAAGGAGTTTCTAATCTCCCGCTGTACGGGCGAATTTGTGATGACGGCGGATTCCGCGTTTGCCACCCTGCTTTATGATGTGCGTCCGGGCCATGCCGGGTTTAGCCATGAGATGTGCAATATGCTTGGGGTTGATTATGAACACCTGCCCCGCATCATTCGCTCTACGGATCAGGCAGGCGGGCTTACCGCGCGTGCTGCGGCGGCGCTCGGGTTGCAGGAAGGCACGCCCGTTTTTGGCGGCGGCGGAGACGCTTCCCTCATCGGTGTTGGCGCGGGCGCGGTGGACGTAGGCAGCACGCACCTGTATATGGGCACATCAGGCTGGGTCTCTACCGTGATTGATCAGCCGACGCTTGATATTTCCGCCATGATCGCTGGCGTTGTGGGTGCGGAACCGGGATATTATAACTACTTTGCGGAGCTTGAAACCGCAGGAAAATGTCTCGAGTGGGTGAAGAACCATCTGGCGCTCGATGAAATTGGCGTATATCTTCAGAAAGTGCATGTTTCAGATGGGCAGGAGGCGGTGTACCGCAGCCTGTATGACTACATGATGCATGTGATAGCGAGTATTCCGGCAGGCAGCAATGGTGTACTGTTCACACCTTGGCTGCACGGGAACCGCTGCCCGTTTGAGGACGCAAGCGCCCGCGGCATGTTTTTTAATATTGGGTTGGAAACGGGCAAGACGGAGCTCATCCGCTCTGTGATTGAGGGAGTTTGCTACCATATGCGCTGGATGCTCGAGGCGCAGCAAAAGAAAGTAAAGACTTCCGCGGTTGTCCGGTTTGTGGGCGGCGGCGCGCTGGCACAGCTTACGTGCCAGATACTTGCGGATGTACTCGGGCGTCCTGTTGAGACAGTGAACGATCCGCAGAATGTCGGTGCGGTGGGCGCGGCGCTTGTTGCGGCGGTTGGGCTTGGCGCATTCCCGAATCTCGCGCAGGCAAAGGCGCTCGTTCCCGCATGCTGCCGGTATGAACCCAACCCTGAAAATAAGGCCGTATATGATAACGGGTTTGCCGTATTCAAGAACCTCTATGTGGTAAATAAAAAGAACTTCGCGGCACTCAATAAAGTGACTGCAGAACGTCAGACGGCAAGCGTCGCTGCCTCGATATAATAACCTATGGCGCTGCCACAGGCATCAGAATGTCATAGACTAGCTCAAGATTTTAAGGTATTGGCGCTTTTAGCGTGCTGGTTATGGGAGTTGGGAAAACGTAGTTCCCTCAACGCCTTTCTTTATGAATTTCATAGGGGGCACGAAGGGCGGAGCCCTCCCGCTATGAAATAAAAAAATCTATCGTCGCCGCCGTAGGTGGCGATACTTTAAAAAATATATGTACATACCGTTTTAAAGCAACAGGCCTGCGGCATTGCCGCAGGCCCGTCTGTAAAAGCAAGTCTTACTTCTTGCGTGCGAGAACGGCCTTGACCTTCTTGACGACGTTCTCCTTGGTGAGGCCGTAAGCTTGCTGCAGATAATCCTGCGGGCCGACCTGGCCGTAGGTATCCTCTACCGCCACGTATTCTACGGGGGTGGGGAGCTTGCGGGCAAGCACTTCACTCACGGCGCTAAACAGGCCGCCGATCTTGTTGTGGTTTTCTGCGGTAACGACGGCACCGGTCGCTTTTGCGTACTTCACGACGCAGTCTTCATCGAGCGGCTTGACGGTGAACATATCGATAACCGCAATCTCGATGCCTTCCTTGGAAAGCTCTTCTGCCGCCTGCAGTGCCTCGTGGATCATGATGCCGTTTGCAAACACAACGGCATCCTTGCCTTCACGCAGCGTGATGCCCTTGCCGATGGGGAAGACGCTTCCGGTTTCGTACACCTTGGCGTTGTTCTTGCGGCCAACGCGGATGTACTTGACGCCAGGCAGATCCTTGGCCTGGGTCAGCACGTTAAGAAGCTGAGCGGTATCCGCGATATCAAATATCGTCGCGGTGGGAAGGGCGCGGTAAAGCGCGACATCCTCAAAGGGCATATGCGTGCCGCCGTTGTAAGCCGCGCAGACACCGGGGTCAGTGCCTAGCACGGTGATGTCGTTCTTCGCGTAACCTGCGGAGAGGAACACCTGGTCATACACACGGCGGGAAGCGAAGGGGCCAAACGTATGGGCGATGGGCTTGAAGCCAGCTGCGGCAAGGCCGCAGGCAACGCCGATCATGTTCGCTTCGGAAATGCCGCAGTTGATGGCCTTGTCCGGGTTTGCCTGCGCAAACTTCATGGTGCCGATGCAGCTCATCAAATCCGCGTCCAGATAAATGACGTCAGGATCGTTTTCAATGATCTTGGGAATGTTTTCGCCTAAAAGATCCTTGAAAGCAACAGGATCCATGCTGCCGTTATAAACGATTTTCATATGCTTTCCTCCTCACTCGGCGCGAAGCGTCTCAAGGTCTGCCTTGACGCTTGCGATCCAGCTGTCGAACACATCCGCTTTGACGGCCATAGAGTGGTTGTTGAGCGTATCTTCAATCACCTTAACGCCCGCGCCCTTGATGGTATCCAGTATGATGGCGTGCGGCTTGTCGGTAACTGTTGCGGTGCGCGCAATCGCCTCATAGATGGCTTCCACATCGTTGCCGGGGATGCACTGCGTGTCAAAGCCAAAGGCTTCAAACTTGGCGGTGATATCGCCCTGCGGCAGGATCATGTCCGTGGGGCCGTCGAGCTGCTTCTTGTTGTAATCAATAAACCAGATCAGATTATTGACCTTGCGGGCTACCGCAAACGTGGCGGCTTCCCAAACCTGGCCTTCATTGAGCTCTCCGTCGCCGGAGATCAGGAATACGCGGTTATCGCGGCCCTTAAGCTTGTCGCCCATGGCAAGGCCAACCGCAAGGGATGTGCCCTGGCCCAAAGAACCCGTTGTCATATCTACGCCCGTCGTCTTGTTGCGGTCGCAATGGCTGGGAAGAGAGGTGCCGGGCTTGTTGAGGGTCATCAGCATATCGTAGGGGAAATACCCCTTGAGCGCCAGCGTGGCATAAACGGCGGGGCCGGCGTGTCCTTTGGAACAAACCAGCTTGTCGCGTTCGGGACAGGAAGGATTCTTCGGATCAATTCTCATGACGTTGCCATAGAGCACCGCCAAAACATCCGTAACGCTTAACGAGCCGCCCACATGGCCAAAGCCCAGTGACTTGAGCTCTTCAAGGCAGGCGATGCGGATCTGGAGTGCGAAATCCTTCAGCTCCCGCTTGAGTTCCGGTTTCATCTAAGCATGTACCTCCATATTGATTCTTCTTATTACAGAATAGCAAACTAAGAGGGGTATTACAAGTTCTGAGGGCGTTTTTTCGCTTGCGTTTTCAAATATAATCCGTAAAAAACAGGAAGCCTTGGGCTATCGGTATATGTTATACTTCTGCTATGGAACAGCGAGAAATGACAGTGCTTTCAGACGAAGAAAAATGGCAGGCGTTTGCCCGGTCGGATCCGGAGTTCGACGGGCGCTATTATGCCGCTGTCAAGACAACGGGCATATTCTGCCGCCCTTCCTGCACGGCGCGTACACCGTTACGGAAAAATGTTTTGTTTTACGATACACGGGAGGAAGCGCTTGCCCATGGGTACCGCCCGTGCAAACGCTGCCGCCCGGATCTCATTTTATACCGTCCGGTTGAGGAGGCGGCGGAACAATGCCGCAAGCTGTTGGAACGGGAATTCCATAATCCCGCCCCGCTTCGGGAAGTGCTGACGGAGCTTAACATTTCATTGAGCCATATTGGCACGATATTTAAGCAGCAGTACGGTATTACGCCGCTTGCCTATCGTAACCGGCTAAGGGTGGAGGCGGCGCAGCGTATGCTGCTCGAGACGAAACTGAGCGTGACAGAAATTGCGGGACACTGCGGGTTTTCAAGCCTTGCGCCATTTTATGAGACGTTTAAACGGCAAACCGGGCGTACGCCGCAGCAGTACAGGGCCTTATCCGGAAAGGAAGAATGAGATATGAAGCATGCGATATTCATCGAAACCAAGCTTGGAAAAATCGGCATTGCGGAGCGGGACGGCGCCATCACCAACGTATTCTTTGGTGCAACCGTTCAGCCGGGCGCGTACATCGAACAGGAAACGCCTGTGCTGCTTGAAGCCTCGGAGCAGCTTAAAGCGTATTTTGAAGGTAGGCTCCGTGAATTTAGCGTACCTGTCCAAATGGAGGGCACTGCTTTCCAGCAGCAGGTATGGAAAGCGCTTGTTGAAATTCCCTATGGACAGACGCGAAGCTACGGCCAGCTTGCGCAGACAATATTCGGGCGCGCGAACGCCGCCCGCGCCATCGGCCACGCAAACGCAAGAAACCCGATTTCTATCATCGTACCCTGCCACCGGGTCATCGGCGCAAGTGGGGTGTTAACGGGATATGCTGGCGGGCTTGCGGCCAAGGAACTGTTGCTGCGCCTTGAGGGCGCGCTGTAGCATATACAGAGATTTGGGGGTGGGCTGGTGGAAAACGAAAGAGTGGTCAAAGCGTACTGGGAGAAGTTTTTGAGCGATACAGGCCGGGACAAAGGTGCAACATATTATTTTTGCGGCTACATGGGGCCAACGGAAGAAATTGCAAACCAGCTTCTGAAATTGATACTTTCCGGGCAAAAGAGGGCCACGACATCCTGCCTATTAAGCTATGAGGCATACAACGAGCCCCTTCCCAAGGCGGGGGATTTGAGTGTTGTAACGGATTGGGCAGGGACGCCTAAGTGCGTCATTGAAAACACAGCGGTTACGGTACTCCCATTTCGTGAGATGACATTTGATATCTGCTGCCGGGAAGGGGAGGACGATATCCTCGAAACCTGGCAGAATACGCATTTCAATATATTTACCGAGGAAGGCAAGGCGGCAGGGTACGTATTTACCGTTGATACTCCGGTGGTCTTCGAAGACTTCAAAGTAATATATCGTTAATCACATAAAAAGGCGGCCATGTTGCCGCCTTTTTATGTGGGTTAGAAATTGAAATGGTCGGGGTCGGCACTCACCCGTTCGTCTCGGTTGAGGGCCTCGATTGCCGCCATATCCTCTTCACTTAACGTAAAGTCGAGCTCGCCGTTTGCAATAATCCGCTCCGCATGAACGGATTTTGGAAGGACGATAATACCCTGCTGTACGTCCCATCTTAATACGATCTGCGCGGGAGATTTTTGATACTTCTTAGCAATTGCGTTCAATACCTCGTTGTTTAATAGCGTTCCGCCGGTGCCGCCAAGCGGACTGTAGGCTTCAATTGCGATACCGAGACTTTCACAGTAGCGGATGAGCGGTATCTGGGAAAGTAGCGGGTGCCGTTCGATCTGGTTGACGGCTGGCGTGACGGTTGCAATAGAAAGGATATCTTCCATGTGGTGCTTGTGGAAGTTGCTGACCCCGATGGCGCGGATGCGCTTCTCTGCGTAAAGCTCTTCAAGTACCTTCCAGCTATCCATATACTTGCCTACTACCGGCCAGTGGATGAGGTAGAGGTCCACATAGTCCGTCTGGAGCCTTTTCAGGCTTTCAAAAAACGCTTCGCGCGCGCGGCCCTTTCGCATATCGTCATTCCACAGTTTGGTGGTCAGGAAAATTTCTTCACGCGCAACGCCGCTCTGTTTCATGCCGGTGCCGACATCTTCTTCGTTGCCATAGATCGCGGCGGTATCAATATGCCGGTAACCTGCTGCAAGCGCGCTGCGTACTGCCTCTGCGGTCTTTGCGCCCTGAGGAACCTGATAAACGCCCAACCCGAGAAGGGGGATTTCAACGCCGTTGTTCAATTTCTTTGTTTGGGAAAACATGATTTTCACCTCTTAAAAGTAGTTTATATGCCGGTCATTGGCTGCGGGGCGTATGGAAACAGACATGGGCTTTCCCGCATGGTTCCATTATAAGCAAAGAGGCGCGCGCTCAAACAAAAGAAGCGGCAAAAGCCGCTTCTTGAAAAGCAATTTTTTTTTGCCCGGGGGTGCTTTTACCCCTCCAGTACAACGGAAGCGGGGTCGGTATACGCAAGTCCCAGCGCATCGGCCACACCCTTGTAGGTGCATTTGCCTGCATAGGTGTTGATGGCGTTGAGTATGCCGCGGTTCCTGGCTGCCGCCTCTTCCAACCCAAGGTCTGCTATTTTCAGGCCATAGGAGAGCGTCGCGTTGGTAAGCGCCATTGTGGAAGTATGAGGAACAGCGCCCGGCATATTGGCAACACAGTAGTGCACAACGCCGTCCACAATAAACGTGGGCTTGTCATGGGTGGTGGCGTGCGTGGTCTCTACACAGCCGCCTTGGTCGACCGCAACATCCACAATCACGGCGCCCGGTTTCATGCATTTGAGCATGTGACGCTTAATTAACTTGGGCGCGCTTGCGCCGGGAATGAGCACTGCGCCTATGACGAGATCCGCATCGGAAAGCTCGCGTTCGAGCGCAGAATTGGTGGAATATATGGTTTTGAGCTTATCGTCAAACATATTGTCAAGCTCGGTCAGCCGGTCGAGGTTTACATCAAGTATCGTAACGTCTGCACCAAGGCCCAAAGCCATTTTAGATGCATTGGTACCTACAATGCCGCCGCCGATGACGACGACCTTCGCTTTTCGGACGCCCGGCACGCCGGAAATGAGCACGCCGCAGCCGCCAAAGGGTTTTTCCATGCAGCGCGCGCCTTCAATCACGCTCAAGCGCCCCGCAATCTCGCTCATGGGCTTTAAAAGCGGCAGCGCGCCGCGCGCATCGGTCAGCGTTTCATAGGCAACGCCTTTGCACTTTTGTTTTAACAGGGCATCGGTCAGGTTTTTGTCTGCAGCAAGATGCAGGTAGGTATAGATGATCTGGTTTTCGCGCATGAGTGGGTATTCCTGTTCCAACGGCTCCTTGACCTTTACGATCATATCCGCAATTCCCCAAACCTCTGCGGCGGTATCGAACACGGTTGCGCCGTTTTCGGCATATTCCTCATCGGAAAAGCCGGAGCCTAGGCCCGCGCCCTTTTGTATAAACACCTGGTGCCCATGCATGCAGTACTCCTGCGCATTGTCCGGCGTCATCCCCACGCGGGATTCGTTGTTTTTAATTTCCTTTACGCAGCCGACTTTCATATTCGATCCCCTTTTCAAATAATGAAGTATGCGCCTCCGGTTGTTGCATGGGCCGGAGGCGCACGAAAAAAGGTTCCTATATACAAATTACATCCTGTAAATGCGGTTGTCAACCGGCGTCGCGTTGGTTTTTAGGGTGCAGTTTTCCATAGCAAATGGCCGCGTAAACGATCGGAATGACGGCCATCGCAATGATTCCCGCAAGCACGCCAATAGCCGCAAGAAGGGGCGCATTGTTAACGAGTGCGAACACGCCGCCCAGCAGCATGAGAAAGCCGCCAGCTACGCCGGTATACGCGCCAAAGCGGTGCGTCTTTTTCCAGACTTCCTCATCTGCAAGTGTCCAATAAACCTTGATGCCGTACCAGCAATTTTGCTTGACAGTAGGAAGCGAGTTTGAAATGTACATCATCAGAAGCCCAAGCAGCATGGACAGCGCACCGGGGAATATCCCCCCGATCTCAATCATATTTGCGGCGGTCATGGCATAGACGCCCCAGCTTATTGCAATCAGGAATAGCGTAACGGCGGATATGGTACGGGCCTCCAATTTTACGTTTTTCTGAACGGCAAAATTGTTCTTTATACGGTACCCTTCCGTGAATTGCATGACCAACGGAATCAATGCCAAAAGCAGCAGGGTCCACTTGCTTCCATAATTATCTGCAACGCCATTAGGGCCCCAATGGATGGGGACGATATCCCTTTCAATCAAAGAAATTGCCACAGTAAACAATACCGCGTGGACGGTGGTGAGTATCAGCATCAATTTACTCTTCATTTTAATCATTCTCCTTATCTACCATTGACGCAATCAGCTGCATCATATCCTGCAATACGCTGGTGTTGAGGGAATAGATAACATTCTGGCCTTTCTTTTCGGCATCCACCAGGCCGGATTCCCGCAGCGTGTTCAGGTGATGGCTGATGGAAGGCTTGCTGATGGTAAAGGAATCCGCGATTTCTCCCGCGTTTTTATCGCCTTTTCGCAAAAGATCCAGTATTTTGCGGCGCGTTGGATCGGCCAGCGCGTTCCAGGTGTCACCCATGAAAGTACCTCCTATTATTTAGATGATTATCTAAATATCTAATGCAATGATATGCGCTCTTTCGCGCTTTGTCAACAGGAAATGCTGTGGTATACTATACCTGTTCCAATGCTGTATGAAAAAATCCGGATGAGATAGCAAAGCGTATTATCAAGTTGAAAAGAGGACCGCTCATGTCTTCCCTTCTTATTAAAAATGTAGATACCGTAATCACTTGTGACAATCAGGACACCGTTTGCCGTAACGTTAACGTGTTCTGCAAAGACGGCGTTATTGCAGACATTTCCGCAACCGATCATGCGGCGGACGAGGTGCTGGACGGCACCGGGTGCTTTATGTACCCCGGGCTTATCAATACGCACCACCATCTGTACCAGTATTTTACGAGAAATATCGCCAATGTGCAGAACATGGAGCTGTTTGACTGGCTCAAGACCCTTTATGAAATCTGGAAGGGGCTTGATGAGGAGACGGTTTATTTAAGCTCCCTTGCGGGCATGGGGGAACTCATGCGCTATGGCTGCACCACCTGCCTTGACCATCATTATGTATTTCCGAAAGCTGCTTCGGGCGCGCTTATTGACGCTCAGTTTGCCGCGGCGGATGATCTTTCTATCCGCATGCACGCCACGCGGGGCAGTATGAGCCTGTCTAAGAAAGACGGAGGACTTCCTCCCGATTCCGTTGTGCAGGAACTCGATGCCATACTAAAGGACAGCAGGCGGCTCATTGAGACCTACCACGACAATGGACCCTACGCCATGCGTCAGGTGGCGCTTGCGCCATGCTCGCCGTTTTCGGTGACGGAAGATTTGCTGCGCGAATCGGCGAAGCTTGCGCGCGCATACAATGTGCGGCTGCATACGCACCTGTGTGAAACCAAGGACGAGGAAGCCTATATGTTGGAAACGCGCGGCATGCGCCCGTATGAATATATGGAGAGCGTGGGTTGGACGGGTTCGGATGTCTGGTATGCGCATGGCATTTACCTAAACGACACAGAATTAGAACAGATGGCGCAAAACGGAACGGGTGTTGCGCATTGCCCAGCCTCCAATATGAAGCTTTCCTCCGGCGTTTGCCGTGTGCCGGATATGCTGCGCCTGGGCGTCCCGCTTGGCTTGGCTGTAGACGGCAGCGCAAGCAACGATTGTTCCAACCTCCTGGCGGAGATCCGCACAGCCTACTTGCTGCACAGGCTCGTTTATGGCAAAGAAGCGCCCACCGGATATGATCTACTAAAGATCGCCACGCGCGGCAGCGCAAAAGTGCTCGGGCGCGAGAAGCTCGGGCAGTTGGCGAAAGGGTTTGGGGCCGATGCGTTCCTTATCAAAAAGGACAGGCTCGATATGCTTGGCGCAGAGCTTGACCCCATGAACCTGTTTGGTACGGTGGGATATCAGGCGCCAGTGGATTATACCATTGTCAATGGGCGCGTTACCGTCCGCGATGGAAGGCTTGTTGGTATTGATGAAGAGCGCGTACTTCAAAAAGGACGTGCCAATATCAAGAAACTTTTGGAGGTTGAAGCTTGAAAACCAAATACCTGATTCAGGGCGCAATGATCGGGGCACTTTACTTTGTGCTGACATATGCGATTGCGCCCATCAGCTCCGGGCTGGTACAGTGCCGTATTTCGGAGGCGATGTGTATTTTGCCGTTCTTTACGCCTGCTGCGGTACCCGGCCTGTTTATCGGATGCCTGGCCGCCAACCTTGTCATGATGACGACGGTAGGGCTCCTGCCGCTTGATGTGATATTCGGTAGCTTAGCTACACTGATTGCGGCGGCGTTGTCGCTGCTGATTGCAAAACGGGTACATACAAAAGTCGCACGCTATCTTGTGCCCGCTCCCGCCGTCATTGTCAATGCGCTCATTGTAGGGTGGCTGCTTTCAGACGTATACCAAATAGGCGTGTCCTACCTGCTGTGCGCCGGGTATGTCGCCATAGGGCAGATCATTGCGTGCTACGGATTGGGTATGCCGCTGCTGCTGTTACTGGAACGATATAAGAAAAAACTATTTTCCTGAAATGAAGGGAAAGTAAAATCTTTAGGATTTATGGGCGTTTTCGGGGAACCATTCCTTGACACTCCATAAGCGCGCCACTATAATAAGTATGGGTTTTCGACCCTGTCGTTTTTTACGTGGAATTGTTGCATTTTCCATAGACGGCAACTCAAATAATCATTACTCAGGAGGTACAATATGCCAAAAACCGTCACCATCGATGGGAATACCGCTGCAGCGCATGTCGCATATGCGTTTTCGGAAGTTGCGGCAATTTATCCCATCACGCCTTCCTCCAACATGGCGGAAGTAGCAGACGAATGGGCAGCAGCAGGACGCAAGAACATTTTCGGCCAGCCGGTGCGCGTTGCGGAAATGCAGAGCGAGGCCGGTGCGGCGGGCGCTGTGCACGGTTCCCTTGCGGCGGGCGCGCTTACAACCACGTTTACCGCAACCCAGGGTCTGTTGCTGATGATCCCCAATATGTACAAGATCGCGGGCGAGCTTTTGCCTGGCGTGTTCCATGTATCCGCCCGCGCTTTGGCCGCCCATGCGCTTTCCATATTCGGCGACCACAGCGACGTAATGGGCGCGCGCCAGACCGGTTTTGCCATGCTCTCTTCCGCTTCCGTACAGGAGGTCATGGACTTGGCGCTGGTGTCGCATCTTTCCGCAATCAAGGCAAGAGTACCTTTCCTGCATTTCTTTGACGGTTTCAGAACCTCCCACGAGGTAAGCAAAATCGAAGTGCTGGAGTACGACGATCTTGCTTCCATGGTTGACTGGGATGCAGTGGCCGAATTCCGCGCGCGCGCAATGAATCCGGAACATCCGCACCAGCAG
>JAEXTB010000267.1 GCA_023453725.1 Bacillota bacterium
CGGCGTTGTTGACCAATATGTCAATGCGCGAAACCTCCTGCATGGTCTTTGCAATGGCGTCAATTGCCGTCTGTTCCTGCTTCAAATCACCCGCAATCACAAGGCAGCGTCGGCCTGCCTGCTCCACCTGCTTTTTGGTCTCTTCTGCATCCGCGTCGTTGCTTAAATGAACAATTACAATATCGGCGCCTTCTTTGGCAAATGCGACAGCCGTAGCCTGGCCGATGCCGCTGTCCCCGCCGGTAATTACAGCGACTTTGCCTTTAAGCTTATTGGAACCGTCATAAGTCGGGTTATCGACCGACGGCTCGGGGGTCATTTCATTCTGATCGCCGGGCTGCTTGTTCTGGTGCTGCGGCGGGAAGCCAGATGGTGTCTGGGGGGACTGGTTCTGATAAGTGGATGGTTTTTCCTGCATAAGTACCTCCGCGTTTTTAGGGTTATGTTCTGCGTGGAAGTTCGCATTTATGCGCCGAAAAAGTTCTGTAAAGTCACTTATATATCATTGGTTGAATGGTTGCCAGGCGCTTTTTTGTGCGTTATACTTATATAAATATAACGACAATTCTAAAATTCTATCATTCCGGAGGATTTTACATGAACATCAAACAGGAAGTCAGTGTCAGCAAGATCGGCAAGGATGCGGAGGATTTGTTCCGCGGCGGCTTTTTCTGCTCGGAGGCGCTGATGAGCGCCATACGCTCCAATTTTGAACTGGACGTGCCCGAAGCGGTGATTGCCATGGCTTCCGGCTTTCCGGTCGGTATCGGCCGAAGCAAGTGTTTGTGCGGCGCTGTATCCGGCGGGGTGATGGCGCTTGGGCTGTTCTTTGGCCGTACCGTGCAGGGCGATCCCAAGGTGGAAAAAAATCTTGCCGTTGCCAAGGAACTCCATGACTATTTTAAAGAGGCCAATGGAAAAAACGCATTATGCTGCCGTATCCTCACCAAGGAATTTGACATGAGCAAGGGCGAACACAAAGAGCAGTGCATCCAATATACGGGTATGGTTGCGCGCAAGGTGGCGGAAATTATCATTCGCGAGTTATTTTTAACCAATTTGGACGATACTGTGGCATAAGGAGAAGGATATGAAAAAACTGCTTCTGGCAATTCCGCTCCCGCTTTCCGGCGTCATGCTGGGTTTTGCGGCATTGGGCAATCTGCTGCAAAGTTATGGGGAATGGCTGCGCACCATCTGCGGTGCAGTGTCCTTTGTGCTTTTTGTTTTGCTGGTATTAAAGTTCCTCGTTTTGCCCGCATCCTTGAAAGAGGATATGAAAAATCCTGTTACGGCGAGCGTAAGCGCCACATTCCCCATGGGTATGACGCTGCTGACGGTTTACGCGAAGCCGTTTCTTGGCGTAGTATCACTATGGCTCTGGTGGCTGGCGATTGCGCTCCATACGACGCTGATCGTGTATTTTACGGTTACATTTTTATTGAACCTGCAGCTGCAGAAAGTATTTGCAAGCTATTACATCGTATATGTCGGTATTGTGGTAGGCAGCGTAACAGCGCCCGCATACGCCATGCAACCGTTTGGGATAGCGCTGTTCTATTTCGGCTTTGCTTCGCTGGTGCTTCTTTTAGGGCTGGTTTTTTACCGCTATATCAAGTATAAAGAAGTCCCGGAACCTGCCCGCCCGCTTTTCTGTATCTCTGCCGCGCCGACAAGCCTTTGCCTCGCGGGATATTTACAGTCGGCCGGGGAAAAATTGCAGGCTTGGCTGATCGTACTCCCTGTGCTGGCGGGCCTGATTTACCTCATTGTGCTTGCGAAACTGCCGCAATTTCTTAAACTGAAATTCTACCCGAGCTATGCGGCATTTACTTTCCCGTTTGTAATTACGGGCGTAGCCTTCAAACAGCTGGCGGGCTTTTATATCAAAGCGGGCACGCCGGTGCCTGTGCTCAATATTGTTTCCGTTGTGCTGACGGTGATCGCTGCCGCATTGGCGGTGTATGCCCTAATAAGGTATGTGGCTGCGGTATACAAAGCGGTTCAACAGCACGCCGCCGTAGTATGAACAGGACAACAGCCGGTATAACATAAAACGATTGAATAAATGGGAGTGGATTTTTATGTCAAAAGAAATCGATGCACGCGGTCTTCTTTGCCCAAAGCCGGTCATATTAGCAAAAAAAGAGCTGGATGCCGGAGAAACGGAACTTACTATCTTGGTGGATAACGCCATTGCCGTACAAAATCTTACGCGGCTTGCACAGGCTAACCAAAAGGAGATCCAATCCAGTGAAACGAAGGGTGGCTTTACTGTGCGCATTACCGGAGAAGGCAGGGTAGGGGAAAATATCATACCGTCCACCATTGCCTGTGCGCCTGAAGCCGGGTATGTGGTGTTTATCGGCAAGGATCATGTGGGCGAGGGAGATCAAACCCTCGGCTATAATCTGATGAAGATGTTTCTTTATACCCTGAGTGAAAGTGAGGATGTCCCTACAAGCGTACTATTCATGAACGGCGGCGTAAGGCTTCCCGCAGGCGGGGAACAGCAGGTGGTGGATAGCATTCGCGCACTGTTAAACAAAGGCGTGGAGGTGCTTGTGTGTGGCGCGTGCCTGAACTTTTATAATCTTGCGGAGCAGCTTGCTGTGGGAAAAGTCAGCAACATGTATGAAATCCTTTTGCGCATGCAGGGGGCTGGCAAGGTGATTACAGTATAATAGATGAAAAACAGAAGCCCGGCATATGCCGGGCTTTTCGTTTCATAAAGGGTGCAAGAATGGTTTTAAACCAATACAGGCTTTGCCTGAACCGTTTTCATCTCATGGAAGCCCATCCATACAATCCATACGTAGGCCAAAGTCTTGGGCAGCATCAGTGCGCCCACCGGCGGGAACAAATCGGCAAACAGCACAACAGGAATGTAGAAGGCAAAGCTGAGCGTGATTGCCAGCCACATATGCCCGAAAGCCGTATCGTTTGCAGCCTTTGCTTCCCTGTATAAAAAAGAACGATCATCAAAATTCCAATGATGGCAAACGGGATGTTGCGGTAGATCGCCCACGAAAGCGGGGCAGACGCCAGTGTCCATCCATTTTGCGGGAACAGGCACAGCGCAATGCGCACGGCTGCAAGCGCAATCATAGCAAACGTAAGACCGCTGTGCTTCTTAATGCCATAGCGTTTGCGCCACACATAATAGAGAAGCATATAAAACGCCGTCATGGTGACCGAGGTAACAAGCTTGCCTATCCCGAGCGCTGCGGTATTTGCTTCAAATCCACCCGGACTCCACATGGAGTATATGCGCGGAATGAGGTGGAACGCATCCCCGGAACCCAATATCACAGCCATTGCACCAAACAGGGAATACTTGCCGT
Source organism: Bacillota bacterium (assembly GCA_023453725.1). GTDB lineage: Bacteria > Bacillota > Clostridia > Christensenellales > CAG-138 > JAEYLA01. The sequence continues at coordinate 3,345 of JAEXTB010000267.1, forward strand.
TCCCTTTTGCATTGACTAACATGATAATGCCAAGCGTTACAACAAGTAAAAGGTACGCCACATCAAAAATGGTCTCTACATAATACATAAAAGGCCTCCAGAATTCTCATCAACTCATAGATAAGCAGACGCGCATGGTGAAGCAACCGCCTGATCGGCCATTATATTTCGGGCAATCTCCAACACAGTTTACTGATCGACGCTGTTCATATTAGATTGTCGGATAAATAACGTCAATAGGGAAAGCATGTATGTATAAGTGCGGCTTTCCTTATGAAACAGGAGTTGCTGCAGCTCCATAAAAAAGCCGTGCTGTTTGTACCAAACACGGGCTTCGATATCTTTAAATGAGCGCCTGACTTAAATCGTAGAGGATAACAATATGCTCTATCTCGGTAGAAGACGAATGGTATTGGGCATGATCTCTCCAAAGCTGTTCTGTCAATATACCCCAGCTTTTAAAATGTCAATGGCTGTTGGAGAGTTTTTGTATTTATTTGCACAAGCAAGGCAATTGACTAATCACCAGGAAAGCGTATAGTAAACAAGAATACCCTTTGCGCTTGATAGAAAAAGAACAACGTGTTCATATTCTGTTCAAGATTACTATATATAATCTGTCCATTGCGGCTGTGGCAGCCGATTTGCAATATGATTTTGAAATGTATAGGGGAATAATGACACATGGAAATGACCAAACAACAGGGACTTGAACAGGAAGAAAGCAGTATCAAACCCCGGAAGGCCGCAAAGAAAAGCAATACCGGAAAAGGCAACAAGAAACGCACCAGAAGATGGATTATTTTGGGCGTTATCGTGCTTGTCATCGCGGGGCTGTTCTACGCTTGCTCACAATTAGGCAAGCAGGCCCAAAACATACTTGCACAGTCGGATACGATTGTACTGTCCTATCAGGACTTTGAAAATGCCATCAGTGCGACGGGAACTGTAGAAAGCGCAACAAGCGAATATGTCTACTCTACCCAGAGTTATCCCGTGCAGACGGTGCATGTTGAAGTCGGCGATGTGGTAAAGGAAGGTGACCTCTTGGCGGAACTTGACAGCAGCGCCTTGGAAGACCAGATTGAAGCAAAGGAAGTTGCCACAGGCATCTCGGCTAAAACTGCCGCACAGCAGGTAAAGACCGCGCGGGACGCTTATAATTCCACCAAGGAAGCCTTGGACGAAGGCTTGAACGCTTCCATCATCAGCGCGGAAAACGCCGTACAGGTCGCCTATGACAATTGGCAAAAGGCTATCCGTACCTATAACAACTATAGAGGTACGGATTTAGATTATGCGCTTGACCAGGCAGAAGCAGCAGTTGCGGCTGCAAAGCAGCAGTTGGCGGCTTCTCCTTCTGACCTCACTGCGCAAGCCGCGTTGGTGCAGGCGGAGAACAACCTGAAATCCATTGAGGCGCAGTATGATTCTTACGACAGCACGCTCACGGAATACCGCTACGCGGTTGATAGCGCCCACAACGCTTATATCGTAGCGCAGCAGCAGCTCGAAGCAACCAGGTTTAGCGCGCAAACACAGCTGCAGAGCGGCAAGAACAGCCTGAACACCGCGGAAATCAACGCAAATATGGACAGCGCCGTGCTTTCTTTGGCCCAGATGCAGGAAGATTTGGAGGATACCAATATCAAGGCGCCCGTTGCTGGCACAGTCACCGGCGTATACGCAACGGTTGGCGCGTCCGGCGCAGGGCTCTTGTTTGTCATAGAGGATACGGGCAATCTTGTGGTGGAAACCTCAGTAAAGGGATATGACGTAGGTACGGTCAAGGTTAACATGCCTGTTACCATCAAATCCGATGCAACAGGCGATGAACTGTTTGACGGACGCATCACAAGCATCGCTCCTACTTCGAATAAGAATGCGAGGGGTGAAACGGATACGACAGGCGACGTGCTGTTTGCCACAGAGGTCGAGGTCCTTACAAAGGATACGGGCCTTCGCATTGGCATGACCGTCCGGCTCAATTACATCATCGCTCAGCAGCAAGGGGTTATCATGGTGCCCTATGACGCCATCTACGAAAATGAAAACGGCGAAAAGTGCATACTCCTTGCAGAACAGCAGCAGAACGGCAAATATAAGCTCAGGGAAATCACCGTAACGCAGGGAGAGGAAAACGATATTGACGTGATCATCTCCGGTGCTGAAGTCAAGCCGGATATTACGGTAGTGACCACCCCGGATAAGTACCTGACCAAGCTTGATCAGGAGCTTACTTTAATAGATTTAAGCGCCATCCCAGGATTTAACGCGGCGGCGGTCGGTTGACGGAGGAAGCATGCAAACAACGATTATCCGCATGCAAAATATCATCAAGCGGTTCTATATCGGCCAGCCGAATGAACTGGAGATTTTGCACGGCATTGATCTGACTGTGGAGCGCGGGGAGTTCGTTTCCATTGTAGGTGCGTCCGGCTCCGGAAAATCCACGCTGATGAACCTCATCGGCGCACTGGACAGGGCGACGGAAGGCAGCTATGAGCTTGACGGCACCATTATTGAAGAAGCAAAGGACAACGAGCTTTCCGCCATCCGCAACAAACAGGTTGGGTTTGTGTTTCAAAATTTCAACCTCATTCCAAGAACGAATGCGCTCAAAAACGTGGAGCTGCCCATGCTCTACGCGGGCATGTCCACGCGGGAGCGTACGGAACGCGCAAAAGAGCTGTTGGCCATGGTAGAAATGGATGACCGCATGAACCACCAGCCCAACGAGCTTTCCGGCGGTCAGAAGCAGCGCGTCGCCATTGCGCGCGCCATGGCGAACGATCCTGCAATCCTTCTTGCGGATGAGCCCACAGGCGCACTGGATTCAAAAACCGGGCGTCTGGTGATGGACCTGTTCCATACCCTCAACAGGGAGCACGGAAAGACCATTGTGCTCATCACGCATAACCCTTCGCTTGCAAAGGAAACAGGCCGGGTGCTGACCATGCGCGACGGCATGCTGTATAACGAGAGCGCGGGGGTGATGGTATGAATTTAGGGGAAAACATCCGCCTTGCGCTGGAAGGCTTAAAAGCAAACAAAATGCGCGCGCTGTTGACAATGCTTGGCATTATCATCGGCATTGCATCGGTTATCGCAATACTGACAGTGGGCAACTCTTTGAGCGGTACCATCACCAACTCCATGGGGTCGCTTGGTGCAACCAACATCTATGTGTATCTGCAAAGCAAGGAGGAATCCTCCGGAAACCAGTTTGGCGGTATGTTCTCTCAGCCCGCTAATCCGGATGACGACAGCCGCCTCACCGATGAAATGATGGAAAACCTGTTGCAGCGCTATCCAAACGAGGTCGCGGGCGTCAGCGTTGCAGAATCCGCAGGACGTGGCCGCGCACAAGAAGGCAGGCTTTATGCGAACGTCAGCGTCTCGGGTGTGAATGCATTTTACATTGAGGGGAACAACATTGACCTTTTGGCCGGTCGCGCCATCAGCGAGAAGGACATGGACGGGCTAAGAAGCTCCGCGGTGGTATCCGATAAGCTTGTCAACAACATGTTCAAGGGCAATCCTCAATCGGCTCTCGGGCAGGAGCTCAAAGTCACCATTGGGGAGGAAGCATATACCTTCAACATAGTGGGCGTTTATAAGTATGTGGCAACAGGCATGTCATTTTCCACCGCCAGCGATAAGGATATGACAACGGATCTGCTCTTGCCCATCACTACCGTCAAACGCATGAACAATTCCCCCGAAGGGTACGATTTTATCACAGTCACCACGAGCAACACGCAGGATACTGCAGCGTTTGTTTCCCAGTTGGAGAACTTCTTCAACCGCTATTATGAGAAGAATGAGAAGTTCCGCGCAACGGCCATGAGTATGGAGAACATACTTGATCAAGTAGATACCGTGATGGGTACAATCAGCATTGCGCTTTCCGTTATAGCGGGAATCTCCTTACTGGTCGGCGGCATAGGGGTCATGAATATCATGCTGGTTTCTGTCACAGAGCGCACGCGGGAGATTGGTACGCGAAAAGCGTTGGGGGCCACCAATGCAAACATTCGCATTCAGTTTGTAGTGGAAAGCACCATCGTCTGCATGATCGGTGGGGCAATCGGCGTTGTCTTAGGCGGCGCGCTGGGGTATTTGGGAAGCTCGCTCATCGGCACCGCCGTGGGGCCGGATGTTCCATCCATACTGCTAGCGGTTGGCTTCTCCATGGCGATTGGCGTATTCTTTGGCTATTACCCCGCCAACAAGGCAGCGCGTCTTGATCCCATTGAGGCGCTCCGGTATGAATAGCAAAATGCATTCCCTTAACCTCTAACCCGGCATTTGCCGGGTTTTTCTTTATTTTGGAGAGAGATTTCTTGAAAATTAACAAATCAAATTGAATATACTGTAACATAGTAGATATATATGTATAAAGAATATTTGAGGCACGGCCATCAAATTTTGCTGCATCTACGGGCGATGTCGCCTTTCAAAAAAGTGAAGCAATACAAACA
>JAEXTB010000276.1 GCA_023453725.1 Bacillota bacterium
GTGGAGGAAGGACGCGCGGTCTACAACAACATCCGCAAGTTCGCGCTGTACATATTCAACAGCAATGTGCCAGAAGCCATACCCGTTATCGCGTTTCTGTTTTCCGGCGGGATTATCCCGCTGCCGCTGACTATCATGCAGGTGCTGGCGATCGACCTTGGGACGGATATGGTGCCGGGTATGGGCCTGGGCGCGGAGGCCCCGGAGGCAGGCATTATGGAAGTGCCGCCCCGTTCGCAGAAAGAGCCGCTGCTCACGAAAAAGCTGTTTGTCCGCGCATTCTTCTACTATGGCATGGTGGAAGCGGCGCTGAGCATGGCCGCATTCTTCTTCCTGTACTGGACGCACGGCTGGCGTATTGGTATGCCCCTTGCTTCCTCTGGCCCCGTTTATGCGGCAGCGACGACCATGACATTTGCTGCTATCGTGATGGCGCAGGTCGGCATGGTGTTCAACTGCAGGACGGATAAAGCCTCCATTTGGAAAACGGGCTTTTTCAGCAATCGCTTGATACTCATCGGTATTGCGGTGGAAGTGGTCCTGCTTTTGCTGCTGAGCTATGTACCGTTTCTCAACCAGGTATTCAACACCGCGCCTCTTGCATTGCGGGATTGGGCGTTCCTGATATTCATACCGCCCTTTGTATTGCTGATCGAGGAAGCGGGGAAAGCTATCCGCCGCAGAAGAGCGAAACTAGCCGGTTTACAAGCCGAAAGAAAGTGAGAGTGGGCTTCATATGAGGATTATCGTAGTAGGGTGCGGGCGCATGGGTTCCGGGTTGGCAGTTGCGCTGAGCAAGGCCGGTCACAGTGTCACGGTGATCGATTCGGACAAGACCGCCTTCGAACGGCTGGACGCTCCCTTTAAAGGAACCACCATAGAAGGCGTGGGGTTTGACAAGGAAATTCTTCAAAAAGCGAACATAGAGAAAACGGATGCCGTGGCGGCGTTCACCGCAAGCGACGAATCAAACGCCGTTATCGCGCGTATGGCGCGGGAAATTTACCATGTGCCCAAAGTGGTCGCCCGCCTGTACGACCGCCGCAAGGCGGAAATTTATAAGCGCCTGGGGGTGCAGACCATCTCCTCTACCACATGGGGGATCAAGCGCGCGGTGGATCTTTTGAGCTATTCCCCGCTGAACACGGTATTGAGCCTGGGGCAGGGGGACGTGGAGATTGTGGAAATGGAAGTCCCGACGCTGCTGATTGGCCACAAGGTCAATGAGCTTACCGCGCTGGGGGAAATCCATGTTGTGGCCATTGAGCGGGAGAACAAAACCATGCTGCCCACCATGGGCACAGTGTTTGCGCGCGGCGATATGCTTTATATTGCCGTGGCGATTGCCTCAAGCGGCAGGCTCAAGCGTCTGCTGGGCTACAACGACGGAAAGGGGATGTGAGCGTATGAAAGTCATTATCGTAGGCGGCGGCCAGGTCGGGGCTTACCTTGCGGGCCTGCTTCTTAACCGGTCCCACCAGGTAACAGTCATAGAACAAAGGGAATCTCGCCATCCGGCGCTGCTTCGGGATCTGCCCGAAGACGCCATATTGATGGGCAACGGCACAGACGCGAAAGTGCTGGAAAGCGCGGGAATAAAAGAGGCGGATGTCGTAGCCGCCGTGACCGGGTCGGATGAAACCAACCTTGTCATTGCCACGCTTGCGCGGCTGGAATATGGCGTACGGCGCGTTGTCGGCCGTGTGAACAACCCCAAGAATGCATGGCTCTTTACGCCTGTTATGGGCGTTGACGCTGCGCTCAACCAGGCGGATCTCATGGCGCGGCTGGTGGCGGAAGAACTCTCCATGGGAGATATGATGACGCTATTAAACCTCCACCAGGGTCAATACTCTTTGGTGGAAAAAACAGTGTCCACCACATCCGCTGTGGCAGGGCACCCGCTTCGGGATATTAAGCTGCCGCTCGAGTGCGTCATGGTTGCCGTCATACGAGACAGTGAGCTGATTCTTCCGCGCGGCAATACCGTGCTGCTTGCGGGGGATAAAGTCATTTCAATGACCGGCGTTGCACATCAGCAGGAGTTAAGTGATCTGTTGGGGCCGAAATAAATCGTATTGACGGATAGCGGGGGTATTGTTTGGAGGGGAAGTCACACAGGGGAATGGCGGAATTGCCGCAGAGGAACAAAAGACGGGGCAGGCTGAAGCTGTTCTTTGGCTATGCGCCGGGTTCTGGCAAGACATATGCAATGCTGGACGACGCGCTGGGGCTGTATAAAAGCGGCACGGACGTGCTGATTGGGTGCATCTCCCCCCACTCGTTCCCGGAAACGGCGGAACTGCTGCAGGGGCTTCCAGCTCTTTCAGCACAGCCGGTGGAGCTTTCTCTGGACACGGCGCTCAAACGCAGGCCCGCGCTGATTGTCATCGATGATATTGCCCATAAAAATCCGGACGGCAGCCGCAACAAAATGCGCTACCAGGACGTGGATGAGCTGCAGAACGCCGGAATCGACGTATACGCAACCGTGGGCGTGGAGCAGATTGAAAGCCTCAATGAGCTCATAACGGCGCTTACCGGGCGGGCAGCGGAGGAAACCATCCCCGATGCCGTATTTGACAATGCCGAGCAGCTTACGTTTATTGATATCGACCCCGAGGATCTTCTTAGAAGATTGCAGGCGGATCAAACGCGGACGCCGCTTGTGGAGGCGTATGCGGCCAATACCGACACATTAAGGCGGCTGCGCGAGATTGCACTGCATAAGGCGGCGGATCGTGTCAGCCGGGAAAACCTGCAGCAGCAGAAAAAGCCCGCGGCAGTCAACCCCAGGACCAAGTTTCTGGTTTGCATCGGCCCTTCGCCTTCTAGCGCCTCGTGCATCCGCTGGGCGGTTGGAGTTGCACAGACCATGCACGCGCCCATTGTAGCGCTGTATGTGGAAAAAATTGGCGGGCGCGGGCTTACGGAAGCGCAGAAGCAGAGCGTTCGGGAACATTTGCTGCTGGCGGAGCGCATGGGCGCGGAGTGCGTGACATTAAACGGCAGCGCGTTTGCGCCTGTTATTGCCGAATACGCGGCACTCTCGGGCGTGACGGACATTGTTGTGGGCAAAAGCCGCAACAAGCGTACCGTGAAGAACCTGTTTGAACTGGATTTTGAGGATCAGCTCATTGCGCTTTTGCCGGGCGTAGAGGTGCATATCATCCCCAACCGCTCCGTGCGCCAATACCATCCGGGCAGGCGAAGGCTGTTTGGGGAAAGCGCATTTTCGTTTTCGTGGAAAGATGTGTGGAAGACACTTTTGCTGCTGACAATGGCCACCGTCATCTCCTACGCGCTGCGCGAGGCTTCGGTATATGACAGCAATATTGTTGTGTATATTCTCACGGTCATTCTTATATCCAGGGTGACGTCCGGGTATCTTTACGGCGTTGCCGCCTCCATCATCAGCGTGCTACTGTCCGATTTTGTGTTTACGTATCCGTATTATGTATTACGTTGTGGAGCGGGGCATATCCCGTTACGTTTTTGATTATGCTCATCGTTGCTTTGATTACAAGCGCGCTCACCGTGCGCATTAAGACACAGGCAAACAAAAGCGTGGAACGCGAATGGCGCACGCAGATCTTATATGAAATCAACAAGAAGCTCTTGGCGACCCAGGGGCTGTCAAACATCGCGGACGTAGCCAACAGCTATGCGGAAAAACTGTTTGAGCGTTCCGTGATATTCTATACAGAAGAGCCTGACCAGCCCGGAAGCGGCGTGCTGCTTCAATCCAAACATGAGCCCAAGGCGGAGTTCTTGGATACGGAGAAAGGTCGGGCCGTGGCGCGTTGGGTGTTTTTGAACCATAAATCCGCAGGAAAGGGTACAGATACATTCTCGGAAGCGGAGGCGTTCTATATGCCGGTCAGCGCGCAGGGGCGCGTTGCGGGCGTGCTGGGCGTCTCCTGCCAGAAAGGTCCGCTTACGCAGGACAATAGGCTGCTATTAAGCATGATGGCGACACAGGTCGCTATGGCGCTTGAGCGGCAGCGGCTTTCCGATGAACAGAGCCGCATTCTGCTCGAATCAGAAAAAGAAAAGATGCGCTCCAACCTGCTGCGCGCCATCTCGCACGATTTGCGCACACCGCTCACCGGCATTTCCGGCGCGAGCTCCGCGATACTGGAAAACGGGGACAAGCTGGATAAAACCACGCATGATATGCTCATCAGCAACATCCGGGACGATTCGCAGTGGCTCATCCGCATGGTGGAAAACCTATTGTCCGTTACCCGCATCAACGAGGAAGAGACCAGCGTTAAAAAGACAATCGAGGTAGCGGAAGAAGTTGTGGCGGAAGCCGTTCGGCGGTTCCGTAAGCGGTACACCCGGCAGACCATACAGGTCAGGGCGCCGGAGGAATTGCTGCTTGTTCCCATGGATGGAACGCTGATCGAGCAGGTGCTCATCAATCTCATGGAAAACGCCGCGAAGCATGCCCATACCGAGTCACCCATTGATGTAGAGGTCAGGCGGGAAGGAAATGAGGCGGTATTTGAAGTACGGGACCATGGCTCCGGCATTGCGGCGGGGGAGCTTGGGCATTTGTTTACCGGAGATGCGCCCACCGGCAAGCGGAGTGCCGACGCGACGCGCGGCATGGGAATCGGCCTGTCTATCTGCATGACCATCGTCAAAGCGCACCAGGGTGTGATGGAGGCCTATAACCTCCCGGAAGGCGGCGCGGCGTTCCGCTTTACATTGCCGCTGGAAAGTGAGGAAGCGGTTGCTTCCCCAACGAAATCCTGAACGTCTTGGCGGTCTGTTTCCCGCCATACCGCGTCTAAAATCCTCGCAATACCTGCGGGTATTTCCTGCGCTTTTTCCGGCGACAAAATTTCCTCGCCGATCTGAATTCACTACTTCATTGGAGGAGCAATATGAACAACCAACCGCTCATATTGATCGTTGAGGACGACGAGACCATCTCAAACTTTATTTCCGCCATCCTCACAGCGAACGGCTACCGCGTGGTGAAAACGCCCAAGGGCTCGCAAGGGGTGGCCATGGCGGCCTCTCACAGCCCGGATCTTGTGCTGCTGGACCTTGGCCTGCCGGATATGGACGGCGTAGAGGTGCTAAAGCTGCTCAGGGCCTGGAGCTCCATACCGGTTGTCGTGGTTTCCGCCCGCGGGCATGAGCGGGACAAAGTGGAGGCGCTTGACTTAGGCGCGAATGACTATATTACAAAGCCCTTTGGCACGGCGGAGCTGCTTGCGCGTATCCGCAATGCCATCCGCCTTACCCAGCGGGTGGAAAAGGGTGCCCGGCAGGAAACCGCCATATCGGTTGGGGAGCTTGAAATCGATCTTGAAAAGCGCAATGTAACGCTTTCTGGCAAAGACCTGCACTTTACGCCCATTGAGTATAAGATTATCGTGCTGCTTGCAAAGAACATCGGAAAAGTGCTCACGCATGATTTTATCATGCGCGAGGTGTGGGGCCCTTACACCAACGAAATCCAGGCGCTTCGGGTGAACATGGCAAACATCCGGCGGAAGCTCGAACAAAACCCGGCGGAGCCGAAATATATCGTCACCGAGGTCGGCGTAGGCTACCGGATGATGGATGAAATATAAATTGTCGAAGAAGCGGCAGGCCGCTTCTTCGAGGTTTTCCGTTGGGGATTGGCGGAGCACCCCCAACGCAAGGTGTCCAAACTGCCGTACATGCCGTCAGTTTGGACGGATCTATATGGATGCTTCTGAGTTCTTTGCGTGTGCAGGACGGCGGGGCGTCCTGCTATGTAGGTGGGAGTGTTCATAAGTTACAAACTCAAAATCGCATAGAATAAGTCTCTAGGCACGAGCAAGCGAGCATTAAAATTAAAGATAATAAGTCCAGTTGACGATAGTTCTTATTATTATTCCTTAGTATACTTATAAGACTTTATCACTCGTCGGCTCCAGAGTTTTAACATTAGTTTTTTCCGAATTAATACTTTTTGCTCTTATTTGCATCATTTTTTTAACAAACTCATCTTTCCCAATATTCAAAGGTATGCGCACAATACTGGAAATTACAAGTTTATCGTCCTCTGTGATTTTCCCAGTGCCACTCATTCGTTGCCGACTTTTCGATAGATGGTGCAGCTGCGTAATTATATACTTCCAATTATTTATATTTGCATAGTTTAAGTCAATGATGTTTAGGGCCTCCGGGGAAACAGATATATCATTAGATACACTACCATCCATCTCCCTAAGCTGACTTTTTATATATTGAATGTTATATTCCTCGAAAACATTATAACAGTGTTCTTCACAGCGCTCAATTGGATAGAAAACCAATTGCCCTTTTTCTGGATCTAATCGCATTAGTCTATGTATTGGATCACTATCAAAGCCCCAAATAGCCTCAATTGGTGTAGACTGCATTAAATCCTCTGATGCCATATAAAGAAGTTCAGCGACATCAATAACTTCTCGAATTCTTTTTTCTTCCGGGAATATATAGTCATGTTCAATTAAATTCCTCTCATCATTGATATTCTTAAGCATCAATGTAGGTAATAGGCCTATAGCTTCTATTATTTCTAACTTAGTTGGAAAATCGCACTTCATATTTTTCACTAGTAGCCCATACTGATTTAATATCAAATCAATACGAATATGGATAGCCTTTTTACAATTACTAAATGCGTTGGTTCTTCCTCTTATATCATTTTGCTTTATATCTTCCATACAAAAATCAAGGAACATTTCCGGATAACGTAGCTCCGAATAAGGATGAGGGAAAAATCCGCCATACGCTTGAGGACAAACATACGTAATTCCATTATTTTCCGATTGTTCAAGAGCGCCAAAGAATCGATATGTACTCATCGTAACCTCTCCATATATCTTTAAATTATCATAGGAAAAGGCTTTTATCTGTACTAATTATATCACACTCATTATATAGCCTAAAGCAAAGGCAGGCTGACATAATATCAGTTGGTCTTTGTACTTATGTACATCCATTGATAAAAAGGAAGGATTCACCCCGCACCTCTGCAACACGCGCTAATAAGGAAGGGGGTTGGGGAAACTACGTTTCCCCAAAGCAAAAAAATTATCGTCGGCGCTGTAAGCACCGATACCTTAAAACCCTAGCAGGTCTATTTGAAACGAAAGCGGCCCGCATGTACATGCAGGCCGCTGTTGTATGAAAACATGTTTTAATTGTTCGTGGTCGTACCTTCTTCAATGCCCGGCTCATATTTGTCGAGCGCCTGGTTTAAGAACACGATATCCACGCGGCGGTTGAGCTTGCGGTTTTCTTCCGTATCGTTGGGGGCGACGGGGCGGAATTCCCCGTAGCTCACAACCGTGATGCGCGACGGGTCAACGCCCTCTGCAACAAGCATCTTCGCCACGTTGATGGCGCGCTGGGAGGCAAGCTCCCAGTTGGATGGGAATTTTGCCGTGCGGATTGGCACGTTGTCCGTCGAACCTTCTACGCGGATGTAATTGTCCACCGAGCGGATAATCACAATCAGGCGCGCAAGTATTTCGTTTGCGCTGGGGTTGATATCCGCCGAGCCCGATTGGAACAGCATGCCTTCCACAAGGCTCAATGTAATGCCGCGGTCCTCCTTATGTACGCTGGCGTACGCGTTGAGGCCGCTGGTGGTAATGAGGTCGTTCAGCTCTTTTTGCAGGTCATCTACGCTGATTTCTTTTGTGTTTAACCCAACAGAGGCGAGCGCTTGATCCGTTTGGCCGGAAATTCCGATGATGGTGCCTTCTAAGAAACCTCCTGTACCGGTGCCGGTTCCATTGCCGGTGCCGTTGCCTGTGCCGTTCCCCGTCCCGTTTCCGTTTCCATTGCCCATTTGAGCGCTTGGGTTGAGCGTTTCGCCCAGCAGCTTGGAAAGCTGCGCGTATTTATCTGCGTCCACCGAACTCATGGCATACATCATGATAAAGAGCGCAAGCAGCAGCGTAATCATATCCGCATAGGTGATCAGCCAGCGCTCGCTTCCGCCTTCGTGCTTCCCTTCCTCGTGGGAATCGCGTTTACTCACCTGATCCACCCGCTTCCTTTGCCGGAGCCGCCTTCTTGCCGGAGAACTTGAGGTAGGAATTCAGACGCTCGCGGATGGCAATGGGGCTTTCAAAATCGTTAATGGCCATAACGCCGTCGATGATCATTTCCTTGGTGACACGCTCAATTTTCATGCGCAGCGTCAGCTTGTTTGCAATGGGCAGGTAGACAAGGTTCGCAAACACAACGCCGTAAAGCGTTGCAACGAACGCCACGGCGATGGATTTTGCAAGTTCCTCGGGCGTAC
>JAEXTB010000292.1 GCA_023453725.1 Bacillota bacterium
CTGCAGCAGCATGTCGAGTATGGTCGCGCGCGAGCAGGCGTCGATCATGGAGGTGGGCTCGTCGGCAAGTAGAATTTTCGGCTTGAGCAGGAATATCCGTGCAATCATCAGCCTCTGCATCTGCCCGCCCGAAAGCTCGAACGGATATTTATTGGTCAGTTCGGCGTATTTGAGATTGACGAAGCTGCAGGCCTCCGTCATCATCTCGACCTTTTTTTCATATGGGAACCGCCGCCCGCCGCGCATATGGATGCAGTCAAGAAGCACCGTATCGATTTTATTGAACATGTTGAACGACGAGAACGGATCCTGGAATATCGCCTGTATACCCTTCCAGTACTCCCGCTTTTTCTTCTGGGTGCCGATATCCCGTTTATTGCCCTGAAAGAATATTTCGCCTTCCGTCACGCTTGTAAGCCCCAACAGCATCTTGGCGAGCGTCGTCTTTCCGCTGCCAGACTCACCTACAATGGAAACAAGCTCACCCTCCCGGAACGCAAAATTTACATGATCCACAGCGACATTCCGCTTGTCCCCCATGCCGTATACTTTGGTAACGCCCGTGCCGCTCAAACAAAGCGGGCGATCCTCCTGAAGGGCTCGCTTCACCGCCTCACTCATGTTCATACACCTCCCTGAGTTTTTCTACGGGGATGATGCAGCGGTACCCACGCCCGCTGCCGGCTTCCGTAAAGGGAATGTTTGCGAATTTACATTCCGGCTTTACATACTTGCAGCGATCGGCAAACCGGCACCCGCAGGGTGGATTTTTGAGATTAGGCGGCGTACCGGGTATGGCGGTCAGCTTCACGTCCCGCGCGCCTTCCTCCGGTACGATGATAGAACCCATCAGCCCCTTGGAGTACGGATGGATGGGGTCAAACACCATCTCTTTTGCGGTGCCTTTTTCCACAATCTGCCCGGCGTACATGACCATGATATCGTCAGTCACGTTGTAAAGAAGCGGCAGTTCATGGGTAATGAATATCATAGATTTGATATAGCCCTGTTCCATGAGTTCCTTGAGCATTTTAATGACCATCTTCTGGCTCGTGACGTCCAATGCACTCGAAGGCTCATCCGCTATGAGCACTTTGGGGCAGAGTATGGTAGAAATGGCAATTACCGTGCGTTGCTTCATGCCGCCGGAGAGTTCCACAGGATACCGTTCGAGTACATCCAAAGGCAGGCCGAGAACGCCAAAGCGCTCTTTGGCCATATCATAAATGTCCTTTTGTGTCGCCTTGGGGTTATGCGCGCGAAAGACATCCTCAATAAAGCGTATGATTTTACGCGTGGGGTTGAGCGCATTCATGGCTGCCTGCGGGATATACGCAATTTCGGTACCCAGTATGTTTTTTCTCACTTCATCCGGCTTCATGCCGGAGATGTTTCGCCCATCCAGTATAATATCCCCGCACATGTAGTGAAGCGGGGCAAAATAATATCCCATCAGGCTAAGCGCCAGCGTGGACTTGCCGCAGCCGCTTTCTCCTGCGATCCCTAACGACTTGCCCTCTTCCACTTTAAAGGAAACCTCGTTGACCGCATAGACGCTCTCGCAGAATCTTGTGACATATTTGGTGGTAAGGCCATTGACCTCAAGCATTGTTTTTCCCATATCCGGCCTCCTAATCCCGCAAGGTAGGATTGAATACCTGGTCTAGACCCGTATTCATCAAATTGAGTGAAAAGCTGATGAGCGCAATCGATAGGATCACCGGGAAATACGCCCACCACGCGCCACTCAAGGGCGCGGCATATGCAACCGCCCAGTACATCATCAGGCCAAGCGTTGGAATTTCCGTGGTTCTTGGCCCGAGTCCGAGCATGGAAAGCTGCGCCTCAGCGAGTATGGCGGAGGAAATTTGCAGAATAAACGCCATCATCACATAGGATGCGATGTAGGGCAAAATATCGGTGAGTATAATACGCATCAGCGAGTGGCCAGAGAGCTTGCTCAAATTCACATGATCGCGGTTCCTAAGTGAAACCACCTGCGCGCGCACTGCCCTTGCCGTCCACACCCAGGAGGTAAGCCCGATGACAACGGCGACTGTTGTGGCACCACGCTGCTCCTGGCCGATAGAAAACGAGATAAGTATCAGCAGCACAAAGGAGGGAATGACGGTAAAGAGATTGGTAAAAAACATGATAATATCATCCACAAGCCCGCCGATATACCCTGCAAGCAGTCCAAGCGCCAGTCCGATCAATGTGGCGATTGCCCCTGCGATAAGGCCGATCAGCATAGACGTGCCGCAGGCGGAAACAAGTTTCGTCAATACATTTGCCCCGAAATTATCCGTACCCAGCGGCAGACGAACGATGTTTGCGACTTCGCTTACATTGACATAATCCGTGCCGGAAACTTTTGCCGTTTGAGTCAATTCTCCTGTTTCAATATTTTCCTGCATGACGGTCATTTCCGACGAATGCAAAAGGCTTTCAAGCTTCTGATCTAACCGCCCATAGTACTTTCGCTTGGCGGAGGTCATACCCTTAAACTTTAGCGTGCTGTCAAAGTGCTCATTCCACATGGCAAGCAACGCATCGGTATCCGCCACATCAATCTCACGCTCCGATATCCAAAAGGCAACAAGCCATGCCTTCATCTCCAAGCGGTCCTCATTGCTCAACTTGCTTTCCAGACGCTTGGCTTCAGCGTCTGGCAGCTTGAATGTGGTTTTGTCCGCGCCGATGCTGTCCTGCACAGAAACGTACATGCCCGGGCGTTGAAAGCTACCCTGGCCGATCATCAAGAGAGGATTACCTGGAACGAAAAGCGGGTAGATGATCACAGTAAGGAGCATTGCAATGAGAATCACAAAGCCAACTACAAATTTGGGGGAATGAAATACCTGCCGTAACGAATTCTTCATAACGATCCCCCCTTATTCCATTTGCGCAGCTTTGATGCGCGGGTCGATCAAACCGTATACAATTTCAATCAAGAAATTGGCCAGGAGCACCATTACCGTTATGACCAGCGTCGTACCGGAAACAAGAGGGTAATCCGCTCCTGTGATGGCGCTTAATATAGTGGAGCCAAGTCCCGGGTAGCTGAATACGATCTCCGCCACCAATGCACCGCTGACCATGGTACCGATAGATAGCGCAAGGCCGGTGACCTGTGGGAGCATGGCGTTGCGGAACACATACCCTACGATCTTTCTATCCTTAATGCCTAGAAAGCGGCTGTATTTCACGTAATCGGCGTTCAATTCATAGATGGACATGGAGCGCATACCGATCGCCTGACCACCGATCGCGATGATGACAATGGACCAGAACGGGAGTTGATAATGTTGGATAACAGATTTTATAAACTTCATGGAGAATTCAGGAATGAGATCAAACCCGTATCCTCCTGAAGTGGGGGCGATTTTTAATTTCATTGCAAAAATGACAAGCATAATGATAGACATGCCGAAAGCGGGAATACTGGTGGCAAAAAGAGAAGCCGGAAGCAGTACCTTGTCAAATCCTTTCCGGATATACGCAGCAAGAGCTCCTAACACATTGCCGATCAGCCAACCCACGATAATTGCAGGAAATTGAAGTGCGACGGTCCACCAAATGGACGATTGAAGAATATCTGCCACCGGTCTGGGATATTGGGTAAATGAAACCCCAAGATCGCCTCTAAAAAGATTTTGGATATATTTTACAAATTGAATATGTATTGGCTGATCGATACCGAACAGACGTGCATAATCCTGGTATACCTCTTGCAAGGAAGTTTGGCTGGTCGCGCCAGCCGCAATGCGGGACATGATTCCTGCAATGGGATCGTTCGGCATGAGCCGTGGCAGTAGGAAATTCAATATCAGCGCAATTAAGAACGTGATCAAAAACCAGATAATTTTTTTGCGGAAATACCGGCTATACCCTTTCATGGCTACACCTCCAGCCTTACGTAAGAGAAACAGCCATGCTTCAAGATGGCTCAAAACATGG